>NC_022041.1:0-67500 GCF_000444995.1 Paracoccus aminophilus JCM 7686
TTAGAAGAATCCCACTTTGACCTCATCGCCGCGAAACGGTTATCCACGCGCAAAAAAGCCTGTGAAAAGAGTCCAAGAATGTGACTTTTCCAGATACCAACAGGACCATCTGAATCATCAATCTTTAATTCTTCTTTAATTTTAAGATTAAGAGACTAAGGGTAGCGCCCATGACCGAACTCCTGAGCCTCACTTATCCCTGGGCAAAAGCCCTCCACATCATGGCCGTCATTTCGTGGATGGCTGGCATGTTCTATCTGCCGCGTTTGTTCGTCTATCACGCCGAACGCGGGCGCAGCGGCACCGAGCCGACGGCCTCTTTCGTCATCATGGAAGAGAAACTTCTGCGCATGATCATGAATCCGGCGATGATCGTCACCTGGATCGCGGGGCTGTGGCTCGTCGCGACGCCCGGAATCGTCGATTGGTCGTCGATCTGGCCCTGGACGAAGGCCGCGGGCGTCCTTGCAATGTCGGGCTATCACGGTTGGCTGTCGAAACAGCGCAAAGAGCTGCTCGCCGGGCGAGGGGCCTCTGGTCGGACCTATCGGATCGCCAATGAAGTGCCGACTTTGCTGATGATTGTCATCGTTCTCTCGGTGATTTTGAAGTTCTGAACCCTGAGTCGCGTTGACTCACCGGGTTTGAGTCCCTATCTGGGCAAAAACCGCCGTCCGGCGGGGATTCTCCATGCACTGATCCGACGCGCATCTTTCTGGGTGATCGCGCATATATGGGCGGAATGATGAGCGAAGAACGTTTGAACCTGTCCGATCTCAAGGCCAAGAGCCCGGCCGACCTGCTGGCGATGGCCGAGGAATGGGAGATCGAGAACGCTTCGGCGATGCGTAAGGGCGAGATGATGTTCTCGCTTCTGAAGGAACATGCCGAAGACGGGTTCGAAATCGGCGGCGATGGCGTGCTCGAGGTCGTCCAGGACGGTTTCGGCTTCCTGCGCTCGCCCGAAGCGAACTATCTGCCGGGTCCGGACGATATTTACGTCAGCCCGGACATGATCCGGCAGCATTCCTTGCGCACCGGCGACACCGTCGAGGGCGTGATCCGCGCGCCCGGCGAGAATGAGCGTTATTTCGCGCTGACCAAGGTCGAGAAGATCAACTTCGAAAGCCCGGAGAAGGCGAAGCACAAGGTTGCCTTCGACAACCTGACGCCGCTTTATCCGAATGAGCGGCTGAAGATGGAAATCGAGGATCCGACGATCAAGGACCGCTCGGCCCGGATCATCGACCTGGTCGCGCCGATCGGGAAGGGCCAGCGCTCGCTGATCGTGGCGCCGCCGCGGACCGGTAAGACGGTTCTGCTGCAGAACATCGCCAATTCGATCGAACGCAACCACCCCGAATGCTACCTGATCGTGCTTCTGATCGACGAGCGGCCGGAAGAGGTTACCGATATGCAGCGGTCAGTGAAGGGCGAGGTTGTGTCCTCGACCTTTGACGAACCGGCAAGCCGTCACGTCGCAGTCTCGGAAATGGTGATCGAGAAGGCGAAGCGGCTGGTTGAGCATAAACGAGATGTAGTCATCCTGCTCGATTCGATCACAAGACTTGGTCGTGCCTTCAACACTGTGGTGCCGAGCTCGGGTAAAGTGCTTACTGGTGGTGTTGACGCCAATGCCTTGCAGCGCCCGAAGCGTTTCTTCGGCGCCGCGCGAAACATCGAAGAGGGCGGCTCGCTGACGATCATCGCGACTGCACTGATTGACACCGGCTCGCGCATGGACGAGGTCATCTTCGAAGAATTCAAAGGGACCGGTAACTCGGAGATCGTACTTGATCGGAAAGTTGCGGATAAACGCGTCTTCCCGGCGATGGATATCCTGAAATCCGGCACCCGGAAGGAAGAGCTGCTGGTCGATTCGAAAGATCTTCAGAAAACCTACCTGTTGCGCCGCATTCTCAACCCAATGGGAACGACCGACGCGATTGAATTCTTGATTTCGAAGTTGAAACAGACCAAGTCGAACGGCGAATTCTTCGATTCCATGAACGCCTGAGGTCCGGGAGACTGAATTGGACACGATTTTTGCAGAAGCAACGCCTCCCGGCCGGGGGGGCGTTTCTGTCATTCGTGTAAGCGGGCTGCGCGCGCGCGAGGCGCTTGAATATCTGGCGGGCGAGGTTGCGGAAGCGCGCCGCGGCTATCTTCGGACCTTGCGCGACGGGGATGACGTGATTGACCAAGCGCTGGTCATCCGCTTTGAGCAAGATGCGAGTTTTACCGGCGAGAGCGTTGCCGAACTTCAGCTGCATGGCGCGCCTGTTATCGTTCAACGTGTTGAAACTGCACTGCTTTCTTTGGGATTGCGCCGTGCCGAGGCGGGTGAGTTCACGAAACGGGCGTTCATCAATGGGCGGATGGATCTTGCCGAGGCAGAGGGGCTCTCTGATCTCTTGGCCGCGGAAACAGAGGCGCAACGCAAGTTGGCAATGCGCGCGACGAGCGGTGAAATCGGGCAGTTTTCTGAACGGATGCGAGCGCTGCTAATTCGCGCCGGCGCTTTGGTTGAGGCGAGCATTGACTTTGCCGACGAGGATGTTCCGGAAGATATTCCCGCCGAGACGTTCCAGCTTTTGGCCGAAGTGCGCGCGGAGCTGGAACGGGTGTTGGCCCAGTACCCGGCGACAGAGCGGCTTCGCCAGGGTTACGAGGTCGCGATTATCGGGCCACCGAATGCCGGAAAATCAACGCTGCTAAATCAGATCGGTAAACGCAAGGTTGCGCTGGTATCAGATATTGCTGGGACGACTCGAGATGTGATCGAGTTACGCACGGATCTGAAAGGGCTCCCAGTTACATTCCTCGATACGGCCGGTCTTCGTGAAAGCGATGATCAGGTTGAGGCGATGGGCGTTGCTTTGGCACAGGAGCGCGCGGATGCTGCAGATCTGCGAATCCATCTCTCGCCAGATGGGGGTAAGCAGGCCGGCTTCCGTGACGGCGATCTTCTTGTCCGGGCCAAGAGCGATCTATCTGGCGCGGGGATCTCTGGCTTGACCGGGGAGGGGGTCGCGGATTTGCTCGAATCGGTGTATAGCGTGTTAAGGATGCGATCCTCTGGTGTCGGACTTGTTAGCCATCTTCGCCAGGCAGATGCACTAAGGCGGGCAGTATCGTCTTTGGAAATCGAGCGAGGGCTGTTACCGGAGTTTGTCGCGGAAAAAATTCGCCAGGCGATTCATGAGATGTCCTCGATGGTAGGGAAGATCGGCGCAGAAGAATATTTCGATGAGATCTTCTCGTCGTTCTGTATCGGGAAATAGGTGTTTCACGTGAAACAATATGATGTCGTAGTTATCGGTGGAGGCCATGCGGGATTGGAAGCCGCCATGGCATCAGCACGGATGGGCGTGAGTACTGCGTTGGTAACTCTCAAAATCGACGATCTCGGGACGATGTCGTGCAATCCGGCAATTGGAGGTCTCGGGAAGGGGCATCTTGTTCGGGAAATCGACGCCCTTGACGGTGTCATGGGTAGGATCGCGGACGAAGCTGGCATTCAGTTTAGGTTGCTGAACCGTCGAAAGGGGCCAGCGGTACAGGGACCGCGAGCGCAGGCTGACAGGGCGCTCTATCGTGCGGCGGCCTACAGAATGGCAACTGCGCAAAGAAATCTGGATCTTATATCCGGTGAAGTGGCCGAAATTGTGTCGGAAGGCGGCCAGGTCCGCGGTGTTCGCCTTGCAAATGGCGAGGAGATCTCGGCTCGATCCGTCATTCTCACTACGGGAACATTTCTTAACGGCGTTATTCACGTCGGCGATGTTAGCCGTCCGGCTGGACGCTGGGGCGATGCCGCCTCGGTAAGATTGGCGGAATCTTTGGCGCCCTTGGGGCTTACGCTCGGACGATTGAAAACTGGAACGCCGCCTCGATTGGATCGTGCGAGCATCGACTGGGATTCCTTGGATAAGCAGCCTGGCGATGACGATCCTGTTCTCTTTTCCTATATGAATGACCAGTTTTCCGGCCAGCAGGTCGATTGTGCCATAACCCACACGAATGAGCGGACCCATGACGTCATCCGCCGGAACCTCGAGCGTTCGGCGATGTACGGCGGGCATATTGCCGGGGTTGGACCTAGATATTGTCCCTCCATCGAGGACAAGGTCGTGCGCTTCGCCGATAAGCTGTCTCATCAGGTTTTTCTCGAGCCCGAAGGGTTGAATACCAATCTCGTTTATCCGAACGGCATATCGACGTCTTTGCCCGAGGATATTCAGCGAGAGTATGTGAAATCGATTCGAGGTCTGGAAGAGGTAGAAATTGTTCAACCAGGTTATGCGGTCGAATATGACTATGTCGATCCGCGCGCATTGAAATCGACGCTCGAAGTAAAGGCGATTGACGGTCTTTACTTCGCAGGGCAGATCAACGGTACCACTGGTTATGAGGAAGCTGCTGCGCAAGGTTTGATTGCGGGTCTGAACGCCGCGCTTTCTGCTCAGGGACGATCACCGCTGGCGATGAGCCGTTCGCAGAGTTATATCGGTGTTATGATCGACGATCTTGTCACGCGTGGGGTGAGCGAGCCTTACCGGATGTTTACCTCGCGAGCTGAATACCGGCTGTCGTTGCGCGCTGATAACGCGGATCAGAGGCTTACACCGCTTGGAATCGAAATCGGCGCCGTGTCGGAGGACCGTAAGGCGCGCTTTTCTGACAAAATGAGCCGCTATGACGCCGCGCGGCGCATTGCCCAGGGCTCCGCCTTTTCGCCATCCGAGCTTCTGTCCAGAGGCATAGAGGTTCGGCAAGATGGCGTAAGGCGCAGTGTATTTGGTCTTCTGGGACAGGGCGGCATTGCGCGCGATGAGGTCCTTAGGCTGGATTCGCGTCTTGCAGATTTCTCTAAGGAGACAATTGAGCAAGTCGCGACTGACGCGTTGTATTTTCAGTACACGGATCGGCAAGAGCGCGACGCGGAAATGCTGAGGAAGGAGGAGGGTGTAAAGATCCCGTCCGACTTTAGCTACGAAACTATTTCAGGGCTTTCTAACGAATTGAAGGATAAGCTTCAGCGTTATCAGCCGACGACATTGTCCGCTGCCGCTGTGATAGAGGGCATGACCCCAGCAGCGCTGACGCTTTTGTTGGCCGTTTTGCGCACCAGCGAGCGGCGCTCAGCATGATCGATGTTTCACGTGAAACAGCGCGTGCGCTCGCGCAATACTGCGAGCTTGTTCGAAAATGGAACCCTCGGATCAATCTCGTAGCCGCAGGTAGCCTGCTGGAATTTGAAGAGCGGCATTTGCGGGATAGCCTGCAGCTCGTCGACTTGTCCGCAAAAACAAATACGAACTGGGTGGATCTTGGTAGCGGGGGCGGCTTACCCGGCTTGGTCGTTGCAATTTCACGGCCCGATCTTGAGGTAAAACTCATCGAAAGTGATCGGCGCAAAGCAGAGTTTTTGCGGACGGTTTGTCGAGAACTTGGGCTGAAGAATTGCGCAATCGTTGCGCAGCGGATCGAAGCTGTAGATCGGCTTGATGTCGCCAACATTAGTGCACGCGCTCTTGCGGCGCTTCCGCTTCTCATGTCATATGTGAGCAGGCATCTGGCAGAAGACGGGACCGCGTGGCTGATGAAAGGTAGAAATTGGCACGCCGAGGTCGAGGAAGCGCGGAAAACATGGCGCTTTGATCTGATATCACATCCAAGTCTGACCGACGAAAATGCCGCGATCCTGGAAATTAGAAGGATAGAACATGTCTGAGGCCCGGATCATCGCGGTCGCAAACCAGAAGGGCGGGGTGGGAAAGACCACAACAGCCGTCAATCTTGGGGCATCGCTTGCGGAACTTGGCCATTCGGTCGTTGTGATTGATTTGGACCCGCAGGGAAACGCGTCTACCGGCTTGGGTGTTCCTCCTGAGGCGCGAGAAGTCAATTCGTTCGACCTGCTTCTGGGAGAAATGGCTTTCTCTGATAGCATCCAGAGTACCGAGATTGAAAACCTTCGAATTGTCCCCTCGAGCAGCGATCTCGCCGCCGCTGATTTGCAGCTCGCGTCGATTCCGGGGCGCACTCAGTTACTCCGCAAGAAGCTGCGCGCAAGCAGTGAAGCCAGCTATATCTTGATTGACTGCCCACCAGCTCTGGGATTGCTGACCGTGAATGCGATGGTCGCAGCCGATAGCGTTTTGGTTCCGCTACAGGCAGAGTTTTACGCGCTTGAAGGTCTGTCGCAATTGCTCATGACCGTACGCGAGGTCAGGCAAGGGGCCAATCCAGATCTGCGCATTGAAGGTGTGTTGCTGACAATGGCAGATAATCGTAACAATCTTTCGCAGCAGGTTGAGGCCGACGCTCGAGCGACTTTGTCCGATCTGGTTTACTCGACGGTTATTCCGCGAAATGTCCGTCTTTCTGAAGCGCCGTCGCATGCGATGCCGGTGTTGAGCTATGATTCCACGTCCAAGGGGAGCGGCGCTTACCGCGCGCTCGCCCGAGAATTTCTGAGCCGCCAGCTTGTATCTGTTTAAGAAGGAAAAAATGACGTGTCGGAAGCGAAACCAGAGAAGCGGGGACTTGGCCGGGGGCTTTCTGCACTGATGGCCGATGTCGACTTGATTCCTTCCGAGCGTCCGGCGCAGCGCCAGACGCTTCCTGTTGAACAGATTACGCCCAATCCGGACCAACCGCGGCGGAGCTTTGAGCCGGAAGCTCTGCAGGAATTGGCGCAATCTTTGCGCAGCAGGGGCATTCTTCAGCCGCTCATCGTGCGCCCGCATCCGCAGGATAAGGGGCTCTATCAGATTGTCGCCGGTGAGCGCCGCTGGCGTGCGGCGCAGATCGCGCAGCTGCATGAAGTGCCGGTGATTGTCAGCAATCTGAGCGATACCGAAGTTCTAGAGATTGCAATTGTCGAGAACATCCAGCGTTCGGATCTGAATGCGATCGAAGAGGCGGGCTCCTACAAGCAGTTGATGGAGCGGTTTGGTCATACGCAAGAGCGGCTCGCTGAGGCGTTGAACAAGAGCCGCAGCCATATCGCGAACCTTTTGCGCCTTTTGAACCTGCCGGAGCAGGTTCAGGCCTGGCTAAAAGAGGGTAAACTGACCGCGGGTCACGCCCGTGCTTTGATTACCGCGCCAAACGCCGTCGAGCTAGCCCGCAAGGTGATCGAGCGCAATCTGTCCGTTCGTGAGACGGAAGAGCTCGTTCGCCGGCAGGCAGAGCCTAGCCAGGCCAAAGCGCGGCGTCCGCGCGAAGTTGAGAAGGACGCGGACACCCGGGCTCTGGAAGGGGATCTGACGGCGCAGCTGCGGATGCCGGTGAGCATTAACCACGCTGGCCTTGATGGCGGCGAGATCGTCGTGCGCTACAAAGACCTCGATCAGCTTGATCGTCTGTGCCAACTGCTGGGCGCGGGCGCCTAGGGGTTTACGTTATCCGATCTGAGTAAATTACGCCGGAGATGTTACATCTCCGGCTTTTTTGTTCCCCTTTTTGTGCCTCTTTGCGAATGCCGCAACGAGATCAAGCGCGGAATCCCGCGTCTTTCCCTGAACATGCACCCGTTAAGGAAAAATGTCCTATTTTTTGGCGTCAGCGAATTAATATCTACCAATCCAATCGTCTTTTGGTATTATCATTTTTGCCAACGAACGAATCTGCAAGGCAAAGGAGTAGAATCATGGCTGAACTTGACCTGATCGACCGCAAAATCGTTGCCTCGCTGATGCAGGACGCGTCGCTTTCCGTCGCGCGCCTGGCCGAGCGGGTCGGGCTGTCGCAAACACCGTGCTGGAAGCGCATCCAGCGGCTTGAGAGCACGGGGATCATTACTGGCCGCGTCGCTCGGGTCGATCCGGTGAAGCTTGGGCTGGGCCTGACGGTCTTTGTCGCGGTCGAGGCCGCCGATCACAGCGCCGACTGGCGCGAGCATTTCCAGACGGAGCTCGCGCGTCACCCAGAGATCATCGAGGCGCATCGCCTTGCCGGTCCGACCGACTATCTGCTGCGTGTCGTGGTGAAAGACATGCCCGCCTTTGACGACTTCTACCGTCGTCTGACCAGCGGTGTGCCGATGCGCAATGTGACCTCACATTTCGCGATGGAGCCGGTCAAGAACGAGAATGTTCTGCCGATCGACACCCGCAATCACTGAAGCTCGTCACGCGCCGAGCCGTCGGGATGAACGTGAAGGTAATAGTCCTTCAGCTTCAGATCCTGGGCGGCGGCGCGGTCGAGAATGACCGTCGCTTTCGGATGCAGCTGTAATGCCGAGGCAGGGCAGACGGCAGCCAGCGGACCCTCGACCATCGCCGCGACCGGCGCGGCCTTGCCCGCGCCCACAGCGAGCAGAAGGCAGCCTCTCGCGTCGAGGATCGTGCCCACGCCCATGGTGATCGCAAGGGACGGGATATGCTCGTCCGCACGAAAATAGCGGCTGTTTGCCTCTCTGGTTTCGCGGGTCAATGTCTTGATCCGCGTTCTGCTTTTGAGGCTCGAGGTCGGCTCATTAAAGCCGATATGCCCGTTGTGCCCGATCCCGAGCAGCTGCAGATCAAGGCCGCCGCATTGGGCGATCGTGGCCTCATAGCGGGCGGCCTCGGCTTCGGGATCGCGGGCATCGCCGCGCGGCAGGTGGGTGCGCTGAAGGTCGATGTCGACCTGCGAAAACAGCACCCGGTTCATATAGCTGCGATAGGATTGCGGATGGCTGGGCGCGAGGCCGACATATTCGTCGAGGTTGAAGGTCGTGACCCCAGAGAAGCTGAGTTTGCCCGCGCGGTGGCACGCCACCAGCCGCTCATAGACCGGCAGCATGGTGCCCCCAGTCGCCAGCCCCAGCACCGTGCGGCTGCGTTCGCGGATCGCCTCTGAAATCATCTCTGCCGCGCGTTCCTGCGCGGCTTCTGCGGTGTCGAGAATCAGGATTTTCATGGCTTTGCCTTCCTTGGGTGCCGGGATGGTGCCGGTCTGCCCCGCAGCGTCAAGCCCCTGAATGAATTACGTCTTCGCCCGCTCGATCGCACCCGAAATGCGGGCGATGCCTTCCGCGATCCGCTCGCTTGGGATCGAGGAATATGCGAGGCGGTAGTGTTGGGGCTGGGGCTCGGGGTCGAAGAAGAAATCGGGGCCGGGCTCGATAACCACGTCCTGCGCCAAGAGATCTTGAGCGAGGCGGGTCGTATCGATCCCGGGCGGAGTGCGCATCCAAAAGCTCGATCCGCCCGCGCCACTGCCTGCGCCCGCGATCTCAAGTCGGTGCCGGGCGATGGCTTCTTCCATGACGGCGCGCCGCTCGGCATAGACCCGGCGCATGTGCTCCATCTGACGATCGGCATGACCGAGCGAGAGGAAATAGGCGACGGTGCGTTGCAGATGGCCGGGCGGGTGGCGCAGCACCAGCGCGCGCAGGGCGCGGGCCTCGGCCAGAAACTCGGTTGGCCCGACAAGGTAGCCCAGACGCAATCCGGGAAAAAGCGACTTCGAGAACGAGCCGACATAGATCACGCTCTCGGCCCGATCGAGCGATTTCAGTGCGGGCGAGGGCGCATTGGTGAAGGACATTTCGAATTCGTAATCGTCTTCGACAATCGCAAATCCCTCGTGCTGCGCGCGCTCCAGCAGATCGCGGCGGCGGGCCAAAGACATGGTGGTGTTGGTCGGGCATTGGTGGCTGGCGGTGGTGAAGACGACATCGGTGCCTTGCGGGATCTGGTCGGGCGGCAAGCCTTCGGCATCGACATCGAGCGGGCGGACATGGCAGCGGGTCTGCTCGACGATCTGGCGCAAGCCGGGGTAACAGGGGTTCTCGATCACCGCCGTCCGGCGCTGGTTCAGCAGGACCTGCGCCGAGAGCCACAGCGCATTCTGCGCGCCAAGCGTCAGCAAAACCTCCTCGGGGCGGGCGTGAATGCCGCGCCGGGGCAGAAGGTGCCGGGTGATATAGAGCACCAGCTCGGGGTCGTCGGCTTCGTAGAAATCAGCGGTCAGCAGGTTGAAATCGCTTTGACCAAGCGCCTGCCGCGAGCATTGCCGCCAGGCGGCAAGATCGAAGAGCGCGGGGTCGGCTTGACCGTAGATGAACGGGTAGCGGTAGCTCCGCCATTCCGGATTGCGAAAGCGCCCGCGGCTGGTGCTGAAGCGTTGACCGATCAGCCGCGACCAATCGGCCCTTTGCTCGGCGTCGTTGGTGGGGGGCGCGGCCGGGCGGCTCTGGACACCCTCGGCGATGAAATAGCCCGAGCGGTCGCGCGACGACAGAAAGCCTTGCGCCATCAGATCGGCATAGGCGGTGGCCACGGTCAGCCGGCTGATGCCCAGATGGCGCGCGAGCTCTCGGCTTGAGGGCAGGCGCTCGCCGGTCAGGAAGCGACGGTCAAGAATGGCCTCGACGATCTGCTGGCGCAGCTGGTGCTGCAGCGTCGCGGCGCTGGCGGGATCAAGGAAGAACAGCTCGGCTGCGATTGCCATCTTGCCCTCATCTGGCCCGGTGAGCGGGCCGGTCTGGACGTGGCGCTATCATGGCAGAGGCCCGGCAGACAAGCTACCGGGCCTCTTTGTCACACGTGAAACAATTTGTCGTTTAGATCGGCTCAGCCAAAGACGCGGGTCAGGGCCACGTCGATCGCATTGGTGATCGCGTCGATGTCGTCCGCTGTCGCGATCAGCGCGGGCGAAAGGCAGAGCGTGTTGTTCATCCCCGGCAGTGAGCGGTTGGTCACGCCAATGATGACGCCCTGCGCCGAGCATTCCGCCACGACCTTCTGCGCCAGCTTCTCATCGACCGGCTCTTTGGTCTTGCGATCCGCGACCAGCTCGGCGCCTTGGAAGAGACCGATGCCGCGCACGTCGCCGATGACCTCGTGCTTCTCCATCAGCGCCTTCAGGTTCGCGGTCAGCCGCGCGCCCATGCGCTTGGTGTTGCCCAGGAGATCCTCGTCGATGATGATGCGCATGTTTTCCAGCGCCGCTGCCGGGCCAGCCGCGCAGCCGCCAAAGGTCGAGATGTCGCGGAAGTAGCTGAGCGGATCGCTCGGGTCGTCCTTGAACTGATCGAAGACCGCCTCGGTCGTGACCATGCAGGAAATCGCCGCATAGCCCGAAGCGACGCCTTTCGCCATGGTCACGAAATCCGGCTTGATGTCGAAGTTCTGATAGCCAAACCATTCGCCGGTCCGGCCAAGGCCGCAGACGACCTCGTCGATATGCAGGAGGATATTGTACTTCTTGCAGATCTCCTGAACCCGCTCCCAATAGCCTTCCGGCGGGGTGATGACGCCGCCGCCCGCCGTGATCGGTTCGAGGCAGAGCAGGCCGACCTCGTCCGGGCCTTCGCGCAGGATCACCTCTTCGATGGCATCGGCGGCGCGGCGGCCGTAATCCTCGACATCCCATTGCTTGCGGTATTCGAGGCAATGCGGGACCTCGACGAAACCGGCGGGCAGGGGGCCGTAAAGCGCGGCGCGTTCAGGCTGGCCACAGGCGGCGAGGTTCGCGAGTGTGGTGCCGTGATAGTCGCGCTCGCGATAGAGGATCTTCCATTTCTTGCCGC
This sequence comes from Paracoccus aminophilus JCM 7686, assembly GCF_000444995.1. Classification (NCBI taxonomy): domain Bacteria; kingdom Pseudomonadati; phylum Pseudomonadota; class Alphaproteobacteria; order Rhodobacterales; family Paracoccaceae; genus Paracoccus; species Paracoccus aminophilus. The sequence continues at coordinate 11,531 of NC_022041.1, forward strand.
CGTGATGGCGCGCCGAGATCTGGCGGACCATCTTGAAGACCTTCTCATTCGCCTCAGAACCCGAGTTCGCGTAATAGATCCGGCTCAGCCCCGGCATCTTGTCCAAGAGCGCCTCGGCAAAAAGCGAGCCGGGGATCGAGCCCGCCGATTGCGCGAAATAGTTCATCTGGATCAGCTGGTCGCGCACGGCATTGGCGATGCTCTCGCGGCCATAGCCGACGTTGACCGTCCAAACCCCGCCCGAAACCGCGTCGATGAATTCGCGCCCGGCGGCGTCCCAGACCCGGATGCCCTTGCCCTCGACGATGATGCGCGGATCGGTGGTTTCCAGCGCCTTGTGCTGAAGCAGGTGGTGCCAGATATGCGCGCGGTCGGTTTCGATGATATGGGTGAGATCATTGCCGCGAGCGGTGAGCGGATTGGCGATGTTCATGGCGGGGCCTCTTGGACGGAAGGACGGTTGTGTCGGCCACAGCCTCTCATGTCCCCGCACGCGGCAATAGTGCCAGATGCCCTGAATCGATAAGGCCAGTTGCGGGGATTTCCGACAGCTGGCCAAATCATCTTTGCAGGTCTGATCTTCTGGGATCAGCCGGGGTTCGAGCTGACGCCGACCTTGGCCGGGCGCAGCAGGCGATCGTGCAGCATGAAGCCGTTGTCCATGGTCTGGATGATCGTGCCCTTCACTGTGCCCGGGACCGGAGCCTCGAACATCGCCTCGTGCAGCTTGGGATCGAAGGTCTCGCCAAGGGCCGGGCTGATGACGGTAATGCCGTGTTTGGTGAAGATGCTTTCCAGCTCGCGCAGGGTCAGCTCGACGCCTTCGATCAAGGCGCCCGCGACAGCGCGCTGCTCTTCGGTGGCATGGGTCAGGGCGCGGGTCAGGTTGTCATGGACCGGGGCCAGATCGCGGGCGAGACGAGTGCCGCCATATTGCTCGGCATCGCGACGTTCGCGGTCGGCGCGTTTGCGGGCATTCTCGGCATCGGCGAGCGCGCGCATGAAGCGGTCGCGATATTCGTCACGTTCGGCAATGATGGCTTCGATCTCCGGGGCGGCGGTCACATCCCCAAGGTCAACATCTTCCCCGAAGATATCCTCTGGGAGATCGCTCTCGGGCAGGCGCCCGTTTTGGTTGTCTTTCGTCATCATCTCATCCTTTTCTGCCGGAGAGGACCCGCCCGACCAATTGGGCAGTGTAATCCACGATAGGCACGATGCGTCCATAGTTCAGTCGCGTCGGTCCAATCACCCCCACGGCTCCGACAATTTTCCGGTCAGCGTTCATATAGGGGGAAACCACCAGAGAGGAACCAGAAAGTGAAAAGAGTTTGTTTTCAGAGCCGATGAAGATGCGCACCCCCTCGCCATCTTCCGCCAGTTCAAGAAAACGCGCGATGTCGCGCTTTCGTTCAAGGTCGTCGAAAAGCACGCGGATCCGTTCGAGATCCTCGACCTCGTGATCCAGCAGATTGGCGCGCCCGCGCACGATCAACCGCGAGTCCGAGCCGTCGCCTTCCCAAAGCGCCAGCCCGGTCGAGACCAGCTCGGCTGCGAGCCCGTCCAGCTGCTGACGCGAGGCGGTGATCTCTTTGGTGATCGAGGCGCGCAAGTCGGTCAGCGTCCGGCCCTCGCCGATGGCGTTCAGGAAATTCCCGGCCTCGCGCATCGAAGAGGGCGTCTGTCCCAGCGGCGGGGTAAAGACGCGGTTCTCGACGCGGCCGTCGGCGAAGACCAGAACGACCAGCGCGCGGTCGGCGGCGAGGCTCACGAATTCGATATGGCGGATCGGCGCTTCCTGTTTGGGCGTCAGCACCAGCGAGGCGCCATGGGTCAGCGCCGACAGCGCGCCGCCGATCCGGTCCAGAAGCAGGCCGGTGTCCGAGGTGTCGTGACCCACGGTCTCGTCAATAGCGCTGCGGTCGGTCTCGGTCACCGGACCGGCCTCCATCAGCGCATCGACGAAAAGCCGCAGCCCGATCTGCGTCGGCAGGCGCCCGGCGGAAATATGGGGGCTGTTCAGAAGGCCCAGATGTTCGAGATCCTGCATGACATTGCGGATCGTCGCGGCACTGACCCTTTCGCTCATGTCGCGGGTCAGCGTGCGCGAGCCCACCGGCTCGCCCGTGTCGAGATATGCCTCGACCACGCGCCGGAACACCTCGCGAGAGCGGTCGTTGAGTTCGGAAAGCAGGCTGTGTTCGGGCATTTCGTCTCGGATTGGCCTTCATGGGTCGGGGCGGGGGCTGCGGTGACGGGTTGCGAACCAGGGCCGCTGGCCTGTAATTGGCAGCAACCTATCCCGAAAGGAATGTCAGATGCGCCCGTCAGGACGAAATTTAAGCGATATGCGCCCGATTTCAATTGAAACCGGGGTTATGCGTCACGCCGAGGGCTCTTGCCTGATCCGTTGCGGCGGCACCGAAGTGCTGTGCACGGCCTCGCTCGAAGAAAAATGTCCGCCCTTTCTCAAGGGTTCTGGGCAGGGCTGGGTGACGGCGGAATACGGGATGCTGCCGCGTGCGACGAACAGCCGCAACAAGCGCGAAGCTGCGCTTGGCAAGCAATCGGGCCGCTCGCAGGAAATCCAGCGCCTGATCGGTCGCTCGCTGCGCGCAGGCGTCGATCGCCGCGCGCTTGGTGAACGCCAGATCATCATCGACTGCGATGTCATTCAGGCCGATGGCGGCACCCGCTGCGCCGCGATCACCGGCGGTTGGGTCGCGCTGCGCCTTGCGGTGAACAAGCTGATGAAGGCCGGGCTGATCAACATCGACCCGATCATCGACCATGTCGCCGCGGTCTCTTGCGGGATCTATGCCGGGCAGGCGGTGATGGATCTCGACTATGCCGAGGACAGCGAAGCGGGCACCGATGGCAATTTCGTTCTGACCGGGGCGGGGCGTCTTATCGAGGTACAGATGTCGGCAGAGGGCTCGCCCTTCTCGCGCGATCAGATGAACCAGCTCATGGATCTGGCCGAGGCGGGTGTGGCCCAGCTCGTGGCTGCGCAGAAGGCTGCCATCGCATGAGAAAGCTGACTGAGAAGAAGCTGCTGATCGCGACCCACAACAAGGGCAAGCTTGACGAGATGCGCGCGATGTTCGCGCCGCATGGCATCGAGGTCACCTCGGCGGGCGAGCTCGGTCTGGCCGAGCCGGTCGAGACCGAGGACAATTTCGTCGGCAATGCCCGGATCAAGGCCCGCGCCGCGATGGAGGCGACCGGCCTGCCGGTTCTGGCCGATGACAGCGGCATCACCATCGACGGTCTGGGCGGCGCGCCCGGCGTCTATACCGCCGATTGGGCCGAGACCCCGAATGGCCGCGATTTCGATCTCGCCATGACCCGCGCCTGGACCGAGCTTGAGGCGCTGAACGCGCCCGAGCCGCGCACCGCGCAATTCCGCGCCACGCTGCTTTTACTGTGGCCGGACGGGCATGAGGAAATCTTCGAGGGCGTCGCGCCGGGGCATCTCGTCTGGCCGACGCGCGGGGCGCATGGTCACGGCTATGATCCGATGTTCATCCCGGATGGGCAGGATCGCACCTTCGCGGAAATGACCGCAGAAGAGAAAAACCAGATCAGCCACCGCGCCGATGCCTTCCGCAAATTGGAGGCCGTCCTTGCGTAAAATCTCGGGTGGATCGGCCTTCGAGGCCAAACTGGGCTACAGCCGCGCCGTGGTCAAAGGCCCGTGGTGTTTCGTGTCGGGCGTGACCGGCTATGACTACACCGCCATGGCGATGCCAGACGCCGCCGCCGATCAGGCGCGCAACTGCTTCGAGACCATCGTTGCGGCTTTGACCGAGGGCGGCTTTTCGCTCTCGGATGTCGTGCGGGTTCAATACACCGTGACCGACGCCGGGTTGGTGGATGAAATCGCGCCGGTGCTTGCCCATTATCTGGGAGAGATCCGGCCTGCGGCGACCATGGTGGTCGCGGGGCTGATCAAGCCCGAGATGAAGATCGAAGTCGAAGTCACCGCTTTGAAGGAGTGACGGCGGTCGCAGACCTGCCCTCATCCAAGACCGACCGCGTGGGCAAAGCCTGCTCTGCCCACGCCCCGCCAGCCCGTCCTCAGCCCGCCGCGTAGAAGTCCCAGATGATCCAAGACCAGATTTCGCCCGATCCGGCCGCCAATGACTGGCGCTCGGGCGGTTTCGGCCTTTACGTCCATTGGCCGTTCTGCGCCTCGAAATGTCCCTATTGCGACTTCAACAGCCATGTTGCGGGGGCGATCGACCAAAGCCGTTGGGCGCGCGCCTATGAGGTTGAGCTGGCGCGTCTGGGCCAGCAGGCGCCGGGGCGGGTGCTCAATTCGATCTTCTTCGGTGGCGGCACGCCCTCGCTGATGGCGCCGGAAACCGTGGCCTCGGTGATCGAGGCCGCGCGCGCCGCCTGGCCCTTCGCCAATGACATCGAGATCACGCTGGAAGCCAACCCCACCTCGGTCGAGATGGGGCGTTTTCGCGCCTATGCCGAGGCCGGGGTGAACCGGCTGTCGATGGGCGTGCAGGCGCTGAATGACGCCGATCTGCACAAGCTCGGGCGGATGCATTCGGTGGCCGAGGCGCAGGCGGCGTTCGACATCGCGCGCTCGGCCTTTGACCGCGTGAGCTTCGATCTGATCTATGCCCGGCAGGATCAAAGCCGCGAGGCTTGGCGCAAAGAGCTGACCGAGGCGCTGGCGATGGCGGTCGATCACCTCTCGCTTTACCAACTGACGATCGAGCCGGGCACGGCTTTTGGCGCGCGCCACGACAAGGGCGGGCTGAAGGGCCTGCCCGACGACGATCTGGCGGCCGATATGTATCTTGAGACGCAGGACATTCTGGCCGAGGCCGGGATGCCCGCCTATGAGGTCTCGAACCACGCGCGCGACGGCGCGCAAAGCCGGCACAATCTGGTCTATTGGCGCCAAGGCGACTGGGCCGCCGCTGGCCCCGGCGCGCATGGCCGCCTGACGCTCGACCGCACCCGCTACGCGACTGAGGCCCATCGCGCCCCCGGCGCATGGCTGGCCGCGCTTGAGGCCGAGGGCACCGGCGAAAGCCTGCGCGATGCGCTGACGCTCGAAGACCGCGCGCTCGAATATCTGCTGATGTCGCTGCGTCTGGCCGAGGGCATGGAGATCTCGCGCTACGAGGCTCTGGCCGGGCAGGCGTTGCCCGCCGACAAGCTTGCCGATCTGAGCCAGATGGGGCTGGTCACCCGCCGGGGCGACCGGCTGGCCGCGACCGATCAGGGCCGTCCGGTCCTCAACGCCATTCTGCGCGAGCTCGCGGCCTGATGCGGATCGTCTATCTGGGCATGGGCTGGCTGGGCGTCATCCTTGGCGCAATCGGGGCGCTTTTGCCGGTCATACCGACCGTGCCCTTCCTGATCGTCGCGGTCTGGGCGTTTTCGCGCTCCTCGCCGGAACTGCGCGACCGCATCCTGAACCACCCGACGCTCGGCCCGCCGATCCGCGCTTGGCGCGACGATGGCACGATCAAGCGCCGGGTCAAATATTTCGCGACGGCGGCGATGATCATGGGGCTCGGCTGGTCGATCTTTCTGGACCTGCCGCTTTACGTGATCATCCCGCAGGGGCTGATCTGCACGGCCATCGCTTTGTTCATCGTGACCCGGCCAGAGCCCGCCGCAAAGCCCTGAGGGCAAGGGCAGGGCGTGCCCGGCCCGCTTCCCGGCCTGGCTTCCTGCCGGGCTTGCCGCCGCCTGCCGCGCGGCTATTCTGCTGCCCGGGCAAAGGGAGCGCAGATGAAGACGATTGGCATTCTGGGCGGCATGTCCGCCGCCTCGACCCAGATCTATTACCGGACGTTGTGCGATCTGACGCGGGACCGTCTGGGCGGGCTGCATTCGCCGGAGCTGCTGATCCGCTCGCTCGATTTCGCGCCGATTGCGGCGTTGCAGGCGGCGGGCGATTGGGCCGGGGCCGGGCGGATCCTCAACCGCGAGGCGCTGGCCTTGCAGCGCGGCGGGGCCGATCTTTTGCTGCTCGCGACCAATACGATGCACAAGCTTGCGCCTGAAATGATGGCGGGCGTGACGGTCCCGCTGATCCATATCGCCGATGCGACCGCCGCCGCGATCCGCGGGCAGGGCCTGCGCCGCCCCGGCCTGATGGCCACGGCCTTCACGATGGAGCAGAGCTTTTACACCGACCGTCTGGCGGCGGCAGGGCTGGCTCCGGCGATCCCGAAGCCAGAGGACCGCGCCCAGATCCACCGCATCATCTATGACGAGCTTTGCCGCGATCTGGTCACCGACGAGAGCCGCGCGCGCTTTGAAGAGATCGCCGCAAGGCTGGTCGCGGACGGGGCGGATAGCCTGATTCTGGGCTGCACCGAGGTCGGGATGCTACTTCATCAGGGCAATGTCGTGGTGCCGGTCTTTGACACGGTCGCGGTCCATTGTCAGGCCGCGCTCGAGGCTGCCTTGGCGGGTGACCCCGCCTGAGCGTGCCGGTCCCCGGGGCGGCGCGCGCGGAATAGTTCAAGACAAAATACTGTTTATGCGGCATAGTCGGGCCTGCGACGCTCTGTCAGAGCGCGATGTCTCAGGGAACCGACGGGGGAAATCCCCTTGCGTCCGCAGGTTGAGCCCCTGCGCCGATCTTCTCTGTTTTGCAGCAATTTCAGCAGTTTTATCTTCGGGATACAACCTTTTGACCACTTGCGCCCGGTGCCCGGCACGCGTGATTTTGCGAACAGATTTAGTCCTATCGGAGGATGGACCATGGTTGATACTTCTGGCGTGAAAATTCACCCCGCCGTTGATAATGGCATCAAGCCGTCGAAGCCCGGCTTCGCTGGTGGCGAGCTTCAGTGCAAATGCGCATCGAACCCGGTCAAAGTGAAAGTTGCTTCGCAGACCGCCCACAACCACGTCTGTGGTTGCACCAAGTGCTGGAAGCCGGAAGGCGCAGTCTTCTCGCAGATCGCCGTCGTCGGCCGTGATGCCGTCGAAGTGGTTTCGGGCGCCGAGAAACTCGAGATCGTCAACAAAGACGCTCCGATCCAGCGCCACAAGTGCAAAGATTGCGGCGTTCACATGTATGGCCGCATCGAGAACAAAAACCATCCGTTCTACGGTCTCGATTTCGTGCACACCGAACTGTCGAGCACCGACGGCTGGGCCGCTCCGGAATTCGCAGCTTTCGTCAGCTCGATCATCGAATCCGGCGTCGAGCCGAGCCGCATGGACGCGATTCGCGCCCGTCTGAAAGAGCTCGGCCTCGAGCCCTATGACGCGCTGTCCCCGCCGCTCATGGATGCGATCGCGACCCATGTCGCGAAACGCTCCGGCGCCCTTCCGGCCTGAGCTGGTATCATTTAGACTAGACAACGTCGGGGGCCGGGAAACTGGCCCCCACCGCTATCGAGACCTCGACAGCAAGACATGACGAACAGGCTGGCCGGCACGGCCCGCAACATCAAGGAGAGCCCAAAATGAGAACACGCGCAGCTGTTGCCCTTGCACCCGGCCAACCTCTGGAGGTCATGGAGGTCAATCTCGAGGGCCCGAAGAAGGGCGAAGTCCTCGTTGAGATCAAGGCAACCGGCCTTTGCCACACCGATGATTTCACCCGTTCGGGCGCTGACCCGGAAGGCATCTTCCCTTGCATCTTGGGCCATGAAGGCGCGGGCGTTGTTGTCGAAGTCGGTGAAGGCGTCACCACGCTGAAAGTCGGCGATCACGTGATCCCGCTTTACACCCCCGAGTGCCGTCAGTGCCCGTCGTGCCTGTCGCAGAAAACCAACCTCTGCACCTCGATCCGCGCGACCCAGGGCCAGGGCCTGATGCCCGATGGCACCACCCGTTTCTCGATGCTCGACGGCACCCCGATCTATCACTACATGGGCTGCTCGACCTTCGCGAACCACACCGTTCTGCCGGAAATCGCTTTGGCGAAAGTCCGTGAAGACGCCCCCTTCGAAAAAATCTGCTACATCGGCTGCGGTGTCACCACCGGCATCGGCGCCGTGATCAAGACCGCAAAGGTCGAGATCGGCGCGACCGCCGTTGTCTTCGGTCTGGGCGGCATCGGCCTGAACGTGCTTCAGGGCCTGAAAATGGCTGGCGCTGACAAGATCATCGGCGTGGACCTGAACGACGGCAAAGAAGAAATGGCGCGCCACTTCGGCATGACCCATTTCATCAACCCGTCGAAAGTCGACAACGTGGTTCAGGAAATCATCAACCTGACCAAGACGCCCTTCGACCAGATCGGTGGCGCGGATTACTCGTTCGACTGCACCGGCAACGTCAAAGTCATGCGTGATGCGCTTGAGTGCACCCACCGTGGCTGGGGCCAGTCGATCGTCATCGGCGTGGCACCTGCTGGCGCCGAAATCTCGACCCGTCCGTTCCAGCTGGTCACCGGCCGCGTCTGGAAAGGCTCGGCCTTCGGTGGCGCGCGTGGCCGTACCGACGTTCCGACCTTTGTCGATTGGTACATGGACGGCAAGATCGAGATCGATCCGATGATCACCCACATCCTGACGCTGGACGAGATCAACCATGGCTTCGATCTGATGCATAAGGGTGAATCGATCCGCGCGGTGGTGGTTTACTGATCCTCAAGCACTGCTTAGGTAAAAGACGGCGGGGGCGGGGAACCGGCTCCGCCGTCAACATGAAAGGACCGATCATGGCAAAGCATTTCATTCTGGACGACGACGATGATGACGAGGACGAGCCGCGTCAGGATGCTCCCAAGGATGAGGGGCTGGGCCTGCCGGAAGGCGACAAGATCGGGAAGCTCTATTTCAAATCGCGCACGGTGATCGTCGCGGGCCAGATCAACGACAAGCTGGCGCAGCGCACCGTTGCCCATCTGCTCGCTCTGGCAGAAGAAAGCGACAAGCCGATCAATGTGCTGATCTCGTCGCCCGGCGGTCACGTCGAATCCGGCGACATGATCCATGACGTGATCAAGTTCATCAAACCGACCGTCCGCACCATCGGTTCGGGTTGGGTGGCTTCGGCTGGCGCGCTGATCTTCGTTGCGGCGAAGAAGGAAAACCGCTTCTGCCTGCCCAACACCCGTTTCCTGATCCACCAGCCCTCGGGCGGGATCGGCGGCACCTCGACCGATATGATGATCCAGGCAGAGCAGGTTCGCATCATGCGCGACCGTCTCAACCACATCTTCGCCGACGCCACCGGTCAGACGATCGAGCGGATCGAGAAAGACACCCAACGCGACTTCTGGCTGAACACGCAAGAGGCGCTGGACTACGGTCTGCTGGGCAAGGTCATCCGCTCGTCGGACGAGCTGAAATGACGACAGACAGCCGGGGCGTAGCGATACGCCCCGCTTTGGCCTCTGATGAGGAGGCCATCTGGGCGATCCTCCAGCCGGTCTATCGCGCTGGAGAGACCTATTGCATCCCGCAAGACATCACGCGCGAAGAGGCTCTGGCCGATTGGTTCGCCGCGCCCTTCACCGCCTTCGTGGCCGAGGTTGACGGGCAGGTGCTGGGCATCAGCCATGTCGGCCGCAACCGCCCCGGACCGGCCGCCCATGTCGCCAACGCAAGCTTTGCCACGGCGCCCGCCGCGCGCGGACGCGGGGTGGCGCGGGCCTTGGTCGATCATGCCAAGGACTGGGCGCGGCAGCAGGGCTTTCGCGCCATGCAATTCAACTTCGTGGTTTCGACCAATCAGGATGCCGTCCATTTGTGGCAGAAAGCCGGTTTTGAGATTGTGGGCCGGCTGCCCGCGGCATTCGATCACCCCATCCATGGCTATGTCGATGCGCTGGTCATGTTCCAGGATCTGACGAGAGGAGAGCAAGAATGACGCTGACCTATGAAACCCTGTCCGAAAACCGCAGCTTTGGCGGCACGCAGGGCGTCTACAAGCACAAGTCCGAAACCACCGGGACCGAGATGACCTTCGCGGTCTATCTGCCGCCCGAGGCTCAGTTCGGCAAGGTGCCGGTGCTGTGGTATCTCTCGGGCCTGACCTGCACCCATGAAAACGCGATGACCAAGGCGGGCGCGCAGGAATGGGCCTCGGAATACGGCATTGCGCTGATCTTCCCCGATACCTCGCCGCGCGGCGAAGGCGTCGCCAATGACGATGCCTATGATTTGGGGCAGGGCGCGGGCTTTTACGTCGATGCGACCGAGAAGCCGTGGAGCCCGCATTTCAAGATGTGGCACTACATCGCCCATGAGCTGCCCGAGCTGGTGTTCTCGAACTTCCCGCTCGACCGCGATGCGCAGGGCATCACCGGCCATTCGATGGGCGGCCACGGCGCGCTGACGCTGGCGATGACCTTCCCCGAGACCTATAAATCGGTCTCGGCCTTCGCGCCCATCGCCAACCCGAGCCAGTCCGACTGGGGCCGCAAGCAGTTCACGGCCTATCTCGGCGCTGACGAATCGAAATGGCAGGCCCATGATTCGACCGTGCTGATGCGCGAGCGCGGCTATCCGCGCGAAATCCTGATCGATCAGGGCGCATCGGATCAGTTCCTGAACCTGCTCAAGCCCGAAGCTCTGGCCCATGCGATGATGGAGCGTCGCCAGCCCGGCGTCTTCCGGATGCAGGAAGGTTACGATCACAGCTACTTCTTCGTGCAGACCTTCATGGCCGATCACGTCGCCTGGCACGCCGAGCGTTTGGGCTGATTTATCAGAGAAATTTTCCCCCGGTGAATACCGGGGGAAAGCTCACTCGCCTTATGCCGAATTTCCCTAATACTTTAGACCTAGATGAGTCCCGGTTCGATTGACGGAAGGCTTTGGCATACCAATCCTCCTATTAAGTTGATGACGTGTCCATAAGGACGCGTCGCGACACCAAGGGAGGAAAGTCATGAAAGCACTGCTGAACGGCGCTTCCATCGCGCTGCTGCTGTCAGGCACAGCTGCGCTGGCCAACGACAGCGTCACGGCCGCGATCGCTAAGCCCGAACAATGGGCAATCCAGACGGGTGATTATGCGAATACGCGCTACTCGACCCTCAATCAAATCAACAAGGATAACGTGAAGGACCTGCGGGTTGCATGGACCTTCTCGACCGGCGTGCTGCGTGGACACGAGGGCTCGCCGCTGGTGATCGGCGACATCATGTATGTCCATACGCCGTTCCCGAACAACGTCTTCGCGCTTGACTTGAACAATGACGGCAAGATCCTGTGGCGCTACGAGCCGCAGCAGGATCCGAACGTCATCGCCGTCATGTGCTGTGACACCGTCAACCGTGGTCTGGCCTATGCCGATGACACGATCTTCCTGCATCAGGCCGACACCACGCTGGTCGCGCTCGACGCGAAAACCGGCGCGGTGAAATGGTCGGTCAAGACCGGCGATCCGGCGATCGGCGAGACCAACACCGCCACCGTCATGCCCGTCAAGGACAAGCTGATCGTCGGCATCTCGGGTGGTGAATACGGCGTGCGCGGCTATGCTGCTGCCTATAACATCAAGGACGGCTCGCTGGCGTGGAAAGCCTATTCCACCGGCCCGGACAAAGAGATGCTGGTCGATCCCGAAAAGACCACCGCACTTGGCAAGCCGATCGGGCCGGACAGCTCGCTGAAGAGCTGGGAAGGCGATCAGTGGAAAATCGGCGGTGGCACGACCTGGGGCTGGTATTCCTATGACCCCGAGCTGAACCTGGTCTATTACGGCACCGGCAACCCCTCGACCTGGAACCCGTCGCAGCGTCCGGGCGACAACAAATGGTCGATGACGATCATGGCCCGCGATGCCGACACCGGCATGGCCAAATGGTTCTATCAGATGACGCCCCATGACGAATGGGACTATGACGGCGTCAACGAGATGATCCTGACCAACCAGCAGATCGACGGCAAGGATCGCAAGCTTCTGACCCACTTCGACCGCAACGGTCTGGGCTATACGCTTGACCGCGAAACCGGCGAGCTTCTGGTGGCCAAGAAATTCGACCCGGCGGTGAACTGGACGACCGGCGTCGATATGGATCCGAAATCCGAGACCTATGGCCGCCCGGCCGTGGTGGCTCAATATTCGACCAGCCAGAACGGCGAAGACGAGAACACCACCGGGGTTTGCCCGGCGGCGCTTGGCTCGAAAGACCAACAGCCGGCGGCCTTCTCGCCCAAAACCAATCTGTTCTACGTGCCGACCAACCACGTTTGCATGGATTACGAACCCTTCCGCGTCGCCTATACGGCGGGCCAGCCCTATGTTGGCGCGACGCTGTCCATGTATCCGGCCCCGAACAGCCATGGCGGCATGGGTAACTTCATCGCCTGGGACAACACCAAGGGCGAGATCAAATGGTCGCTGCCTGAGCAGTTCTCGGTGTGGTCGGGCGCTCTGGCCACCGCAGGCGATGTCGTCTTCTACGGCACGCTGGAAGGCTATCTGAAGGCAGTCGATGCCGAGACGGGCAAAGAGCTCTACAAGTTCAAAACCCCCTCGGGCATCATCGGCAACGTCATGACCTACGAGCACAAGGGCAAGCAGTATATCGGCATCCTCTCGGGCGTCGGTGGCTGGGCCGGGATCGGCCTTGCGGCTGGCCTGACCAACCCGAACGAAGGTCTCGGCGCGGTCGGCGGCTATGCGGCTCTGTCGGATTATACCGAGCTCGGCGGCCAGCTGACGGTCTTCGAAGTGCCCGGCTAAGAGGCAGTTAGGCCTCATATTCTCATACTTTAGTTCAGATTCCTGAACTGTCATCTATCCAAGGACCGCCCCGAGCCTAACCTTTGGGCGGTCCTTTCGTGCGACCAAGGGAGGGAGAACAACAATGAAATTCACCGCGACCGCAGGTGTGATCGCTTTTGGGCTGGCACTGGCAAGCGTTGCCGCCGCCCAGACGACCGACGAACAGGCAGCCAAAACCGAAGGAACTGCTCCGGCTGCTGAAAGCCAGCCCGCCTCGACCGATGCCGCACCGGCCTCGCAAGAGGGGATCACCGTCACGCCAGGGGCGACGACGCTTCCCAACGGGCAGGACATCAAAGCGGATCACATGGAAAATGGTCGCTGGTACACGGCCGAGGGCGTTCCGACCTTCAAAGTCGAGGCGGACGGCACGGTGGATTATGCCACGTTCTCGGGCTATCGCCGCTATTCGGCGGAATGCCATGTTTGCCACGGTCCCGACGGCGAGGGCTCGACCTATGCGCCTGCGCTGAAGGATTCGGTTCTCAAGATCGACTATTACGAATTCCAGCAGATCGTTGCCTCGGGGAAGCAAGATGTCAGCAAGGCCGCGAACCTGGTGATGCCGGCTTTCGGCACCAACAAGAACGTCTGGTGCTATGTGGATGACATCTACGCTTATCTGCTCGCCCGCGGCACGAATGAAATCCCGCGCGGTCGTCCGGCCAAGAAGGCCGAGAAGACGGCGGACTTCACGACGCAGGAAGATTCCTGCATGAACGGCTGATGCGCGCGCGCATCGCAGCCCTGATGCTTGGCCTCGCCGCGATGGGATCCCCCGTCGCGGCGCAGGTCGCTGATCTGCGCTCACATCACGAATTGCGCGTCTGCGCCGATCCGGGAGCCTATCCGATGTCCTCCGAGGATGGGCGCGGCTTCGAAAACAAGATCGCCACGCTTTTGGGCGAAAAGCTCAACCTGCCGGTGGTCTATACATGGTTCCCGCAAGGCATGGGCTTCATCACCAAGACCCTGCGCGCTGGGGTCTGTGACGTTGTGATCGGCTATGCGCAGGGCGATGAGATGGTTCAGAACACGAACCATTATTACACCTCGGCTTATGGAATCGTGACGCGCAAGGACAGCGCATTGGCCAAGGTCGATACGCTGAAAGACCCTGCGCTTCAGGGTCAGCCGATCGGCGTCGTCGCCGGAACGCCGCCCGCGACCCATCTCGCGAAAGCCGGGCTGGCCAAGGACATGCATGGCTTCGACCTCTTCGTCGATCGCCGCGTGCGTGATCCGGTCGGCGATATGCTGGCGCAGGTGAAGTCAGGGCAGCTTGCGGCGGCGGTGGTCTGGGGGCCGCTCGCCGGTCCTCTGGTCAAGGACGATCCCGAGCTGCAATTCGTGCCCTTGCTGAAAGATCCCGAAAATCCGAAGCTGTTTTTCCGCATCACCATGGGCGTGCGCCCGGCCGAGCAGGAATGGAAGCGTGAGCTCAACAGCTTCATTCGCCGCAATCAAACCGAGATCGACACCATTCTACGGGATGCCGGGGTGCCGTTGCTCGATGATTACGGCAAGGAGCTGAAACCATGAAGGCGCTGGCGCTTGCCCTTTGTCTGATCGCAGGAACGGTCTGGGCAGAGGGCGCGCCGTCGCCCGATGCGAATGCCGCAAGCCCGCCTGCGGCACCCGTGGCCGAGCCTGAGGGCTTTCGCAGCGATCCCTATAACGCGCCTGTGCCCCCGACCCTGACTGGGGCCGAGGTGATCGACACGGCGCAAGCTCTGGCCTTTCACGACCAGGGCATGCCCTTTGTCGATGTCTATCCGCGCCAGCTTCGCCCCGACAATCTGCCCGAGCACACGGTCTGGCGCCCCGAGCCGCATCTGACGATCCCGGACTCGATCTGGCTGTGGAACACCGGCTACGACAAGCTGAACCGGGCGGAAACGGCTCGACTTGAGGACGGGCTGAAGCAGGTCACCAAGGGTGATTTGGCGCAGCCTTTCGTCATCTTCTGCCGCGCCAATTGCTGGATGAGCTGGAATGCGGGCAAGCGCGCCGTCGCGCTCGGCTATACCAAGGTTTATTGGTATCCGCTGGGGACAGATGGCTGGGAAGCCGCGGGACGCGAGCTGGTGCGCGCTACTGTTGTCGCCCGGTAAAGAGGCCGAAGGCCCGGGGCCCGTCAGGCAGCTCGATCGACTTTCGCACGGCCAGTGTCGCGGCATCCACGATCACCATCGTGTTCGATTCCCAATGCACGATTGCCACGCCACTGCCATCGGGCAAAGTGGCGATGCCTTCGGGGTAATCCCCGGTTTCCAGCGTGGCGAGTGGCGCCAACGTCTTGGCGTCAAAGACCGAGATCGTGCCAGCATATTGATTGGTGACAAAGCCCTTGCCGCCCGCAAACGCGAGCCCATAGGGGTGGCTGCCGGTGGGGATCGTCGCCTCGACCCGCCCGAGGATCGGGTCCACGACCGTGACCGTGTCCGACTGCACGTCCGTGGTCCAGAGCCGGCCATCATAGGCCACGATCGCATAGGGATGCTTGCCGACCTTGATCGCGCGCAGCCGTCGCCCGTTCGAGGCGTCGTAAAGCGAGATCTGGTCATCGTCGCGGTCTGCCGTGGCCACCAGCGCACCGTCGCTGGTCAGCGCGACACCTGCGGGAGAGGCGCCGGTCCGCACGCTCCAGATCCGAGAGAGGCGGCCGTCGTAACGTGACAGCCGGTGCCCATACCAGTCGGTGATAAAAAGCCCGCCGTCCTGCGCAATGGCGATGCCGAATGCGCCTTCGCCCAGTTTGATGCGCCAGACATCGCGCCCGGTCTCGTTCAGCACATGCAGCACGCCGTCCTTGGCCGAGATGACATAGGCCAGACTGCGTTGCGCGTCATAGGCGACCGGCGCGGGGGCGCCGGACACCGGGGTCGAGGAGATGATCTGCCCCGAGCCAAGATCGACAATCGTCACCATATCCGCATTTTGCGAGGTCACGAAGGCCAGATCCCCGGCCAAAGCCGGGGAGAGGCCAAGGGTGCAGCACAGAAGGGCTGCCCGGATCACGGTGCCTTGCCGAATTTCTCTGCCAAAGCGTCAAAACCAGCCTGATAGATGGCCGTGACCCCTTTGGTTGCCGCTTCGTCACTGTGTTCGGGAGCGGGTTTGCCGTTCGGATCGCCGCGATAGAAGCCGCCCTTCCAGACCACCTTGGCCTTGCCGCCTTCATCCTGAACGCAAAGCGTTGCCGCATAATTCGTCACCGGCAGGACCGAGAGCTCGACCTTTTCGATCCGGTAGCCGTAGCAGCGCTTTTCCGGCTGCCATTTCGCCAGAACCTCGGTGATGGTCGGATCCCCGTCACCCTTGAGATGCAGCACGCGCTCGGATTTCTCGGGCTGATCCACTGATCCGTCCCCGCTGATCTCGGTCTTTGCGATCGCGGGATGCCAGCTCATATCGTCGAATTTGCCGATCACCGCCCAAACCTCGTCGGGCGTCGCATTCAGGACCTCGTCCATTTCGAGCTTCAATCGCACCGGGCCGTGCGCCATGGCCGTAGAGGCAAAGGCCACGACCCCGGCGACCGCGAAAGCGAACATGCGGGTCATCAGATACTCCTCCTGAGAATAGTCAGATTGTGAAGCCTGAAGGGGATACGAAAGCCTGTCGCGATCATCGACGAAGAATCCGTCTTGGCCAAGCCAAATTTCCCTCCAATGATAAGGACATCGGGGCCGATCTTCGGCACTCTGCCGTGGTTTGCGGCAGGGGTGCAGATGAAGAGCCCATCACGTCACCCGGCGAAGATGCGCCTTGCCTCGGCGCTCCGTCCATCACCCAAAAGTCATATCATGCTAAAGTTTCAGGGAAATCTCCCTGAGTTTGCAAAGGGCTTATTGCCGGGTTGGCGCAAGACGATTCGCCCGCCATGATGATTCGGGGGGAGAGTCACATGAAGAATGCAGCCGCGTTTCTATTGCTCGCCGTGGCGGGCACAAGTCCTGCCTTTGCGCAAGAGACCCCGGCCACCGGGGCCAAGGCACTGACCCAGATCCGGGCCGCGGTGCTGCGGGTCGATCGCGAGAGCTTGCCGCCGATCTCGCGGCTCGATCTGCCGCCGGCCGATCTGGGCTTTGCCGGCGCAAGGCTGGCGATCGAGGACAATGACACCACCGGCAAGTTCATGGGCCAGGATTTCGAGGCGCTTGAGGTCACCGCGACGCCCGACACCGCCAAGGCCGAGATGGACAAGATCCTCGCCGAAAAGATCCCGTTCGTCGTGGTTCTGGCCGATGATGCGACGACGCTGGCGCTGTCCGATCAGGTCGGAGACCGCGCCTTGGTGCTCAATGCCCGGGCCCGGGGCGATAATCTGCGCGGCAAGGATTGCCGGGTGAACACGCTCCATATCGCGCCAAGCTATGCGATGCTGACCGATGGGCTCGCGCAGTTTCTGATGTGGAAACGCTGGCCGAACTGGTTTCTCGTGACCGGCAGCCATCCCGAGGATCAGGCGCTGGGCGCGGCCTATCAGCGGGCGGCGACGAAATTCGGCGCCAAGATCGTCGAGAGCCGCGTCTATGAGGACACCGGCGGCGCCCGGCGCACGGATACCGGCTATGTGCAGGTGCAAAAGCAGATGCCGGTCTTCACGCAGGATGCGAAGGCCTATGATGTCATGGTCACGGCAGATGAGGCCGGGATCTTTGCCGCCTATCTGCCCTATCAGACCTGGGATCCGCGCCCGGTGACCGGCTCGGCGGGGCTGGTGCCGCAAAGCTGGGATGCGAGCTTTGAGGCTTATGGCGGGATGCAGTTCCAGAACCGCTTCGAAAAGCTGGCCAAGCGCCCGATGCGGGATGAGGACTACCAAAGCTGGCTGGCCCTGCGCATGATCGGCGAGGCCGCGACCCGAACCCAATCCGCCGATCCGGCAGCACTCAAGGCCTTCATGCTCTCGGACAAGTTCGAGATTGCGGGCTTCAAGGGCCAGAAGCTGACCCTGCGCGACTGGGACCACCAGCTGCGTCAGCCGATCCTGCTGACATCGGGCAAGATCGTCGCCTCGGTCAGCCCGCAAGACGAATATCTGCACCAAAGCTCACAGCTCGACACATTGGGCATCGACCGTCCTGAAACCGAATGCAAATTCTGAGGGAGACCATGAAAGCTGCATTGAAGACCTCTGTCGCGCTTTTGCTCTGCATGGCCGCGACTCCGGCCTTGGCGAACCGCGTCTTCGTCTCGAATGAAAAGGGCAATGACGTCACCGTCATCGACAGCGAAACGATGGAGGTGATCGGTCATTATCCGGTCGGCGCCCGCCCGCGGGGCATCACCATCAGCCCCGATGGCAAGGAGCTTTATGTCTGCGTCTCGGACGATGACCTCGTCCGGGTCTTCAACCCCGACACGATGGAGGAGATGCACACCTTGCCCTCGGGGCCTGACCCCGAGCTCTTCGTGCTCCATCCCTCGGGCAACCCGCTTTATATCGCCAATGAGGACGACAACCTCGTCACCGTGGTCGATACCAAGACCCACAAGGTTCTGGCCGAGATCCCGGTGGGCGTCGAACCCGAGGGCATGGCGGTCAGCCCGGATGGCAAGACCGTGGTGAACACCTCGGAAACCACCAATATGGCGCATTTCATCGACAGCACGACCTTCGAGATCACCGCGAATACGCTGGTCGATTCCCGGCCGCGCTTCGCCGAATTCAGCCCGGATGAGAAACATCTCTATGTCTCGGCAGAGATCGGCGGCACGGTCAGCGTCATCGACCCCGCCACCCGCGAAGTCATCAAGAAGATCACCCTCGAGATCCCCGGCGTTTTGCCCGAGGCGATCCAGCCCGTCGGCGTGCGCGTGACCAAGGACAGCAAGAAGGTCTTTGTCGCGCTCGGCCCGGCGAACCGGGTTGCGGTGATCAATGGCGAGACCATGGAGGTCGAGAAATACCTGCTGGTCGGCCAGCGCGTCTGGCAGCTCGCCTTCACGCCGGACCAGAAATACCTCTACACGACCAACGGCAATTCGAATGACGTGTCAGTCATTGATGTCGCGAAAGAAGAAGTCGTGAAATCGATCCCCGTGGGCCAACAGCCCTGGGGGGTCACCATTGCTCCCAATAAATAAATAAACGCGACAAAATAATCTCGACAAGGAGGAAGACCATGACCCGATTGCTGACCTGTCTGATGATCATGGCGGGGCTTGCCCTGCCTGCCGCTGCGCAAGAAACGGCTCCGGCTGCAAAGCCCGGCGCGAGTGCTGCGGCCGATCAGGGCGCGGCCGCGCAAAAGGATGACGATGATGACGGCGATGAGGCCAAACCGGCCGAAGCAGCTGCCGCCCCGGCAGCAGCTGCCGCCCCGGCAGCAGGTGCCGTTCAACACCACGATTTCGGACCTTCGGGCATTATGGCCAAGGCCAATCGCGAGGATCTGGCGCCGCTGACGCTCAGCGCGGGCAAGCCGGTCGCTGAGGGCCCCTATACGCTGCAATCGGGCGGCTATTACCGCATCAAGATCGTCGCGGACGGGACGCAAGAGCTTGGCCTGTCGGGCGGTGATTTCTTCCGCGCGATTTGGGTCAATGAAGTCGTCATCAACTCGATCGAGATCCGTCCGATGGGCATCCATTCGTTCGAATTCGACGAGGCCGGTGAAATCACCATGACCTTCATCGCGATCAAGCCCGGCACCTATGAGCTGTCGATCCCGCGCTCGACCGGCGAGTCGCAAAAGGCCACCTTCACCATCCGCTAATAGCGGCGTGCCAACACCGGAGGCGCTTCCGCCTCCGGTCCTGATCATCGACGGGATATCATGAACAGCCCTGCGCTTGAGATCGACAATGTCAGCCATAATTTCGGCAAGGTGAAGGCGCTGGACGATGTTTCTCTGACCGTGCCGCGCGGCAGTTTCACCGCGCTGCTCGGCGTGAACGGCGCGGGCAAGACCACGCTGTTTTCGCTGATTACGCGACTTTACACCAATAGTTCAGGCGTGATCCGGGTCGCGGGCCATGATTTGCGCCGTGATCCCGCGCAGGCTTTGGCCCGGCTGGGCGTGGTCTTTCAGTCGCGCGCGCTCGATACCGATCTGACCGTGCGCCAGAACCTCGAATACCACGCCAGCCTGCATGGGATTTCTCGCCGCATGGCCCGCGAGCGCATAGCGCAGGTGCTCGATCTGGTCGATCTGGCCGATCGCCGCGATGTCCGGGTTTCGGCGCTGTCGGGGGGCCAAAGCCGCCGGGCCGAGATTGCGCGCGCGCTGATCAACCGCCCCGAGCTTTTGCTTCTCGACGAAGCGACGGTCGGGCTGGATGTGAAATCCCGGGCCGAGGTGCTTGCGCTCACCCGCCGCCTGATCGCCGAGGAAAACGTCTCCGCGCTGTGGGCCACGCATATCATGGACGAGATCGCGCCAAGCGACGGGCTGGTGATCTTGCATCAGGGGCGGGTCCTGCGTCGCGGTCTGGCTGGCGAGATCGAGGCCGGTGGAGATCTGACGACGACATTCCTTGAACTGACGGGGCAAAGCGCATGAATGTCCGCCGCTTTCCCGCCCGCGCTTGGGCGACCGCTTTTCTGGGCATCACCAAGCGCGAGACCCTGCGCTTCATCAACCAGCGCGGCCGCTTCCTTGCCGCGCTGGTCCGGCCTCTGGTCTGGCTTTTCATCTTCGCGGCGGGATTTCGCGCCGTGCTGGGTCTCTCGATCACGCCGCCCTATCAGACCTATGTGCTCTATGAGGTCTATGTCACGCCCGGTCTGGTCGGGATGATCCAGCTCTTCAACGGGATGCAAAGCTCGCTTTCTATGGTCTATGACCGCGAGACCGGCGCGATGCGCACCCTGCTGGTCAGCCCGTTCCCGCGCTGGTTCCTGCTGGGCTCAAAACTGGTCGCCGGGGTGCTGGTTTCTCTGCTGCAAGCCTATGCCTTTCTGGCGATTGCGTGGCTCTGGGGCATCCATGTGCCGCTGTGGGGCTATGTTACGGTTCTGCCCGCGCTGTTTTTGTCGGGGCTGATGCTGGGGGCGATGGGGCTCTTTCTGTCGTCGGGCATCCGGCAGCTTGAAAACTTCGCGGGGGTGATGAATTTCGTCATCTTCCCGATGTTTTTCGCCTCGACCGCGCTTTATCCGCTCTGGCGAATGAAAGAGGCCTCGGTGCTGCTTTACCGCATCTGCGCGCTGAACCCGTTCAGCCATGCGGTGGAACTGATCCGCTTTGCGCTTTACGGACAGGTGAATTTCCTGTCCCTTGCTGTGGTGCTGGGCTGTCTTGCAGCTTTCTTTCTGGGTGCGGTCTGGATGTATGATCCATCCAAGGGGCTCTGGGCCCGGCGAAAGGGGGGAATATGAAGCGGATTCTTCTGACGGCGGCAATGGTCGGAGGCCTTGGGGCCGGGATGGCTTGGGCCGAGACGGGCACCGATCCTGATTGGCCCTGCATCCAGCGCAAGCAGCCGCATCTGTCGCTTGGGCAGGTCTGGACCGGCCCGGTGCCGACCGAGGCCCAGCAAGAGCTGGCGAAGACGCGCGACATCGCCAATCTTGCCGAGGCGCTCGAGCAAAGGCGGGTTTCGGTCGAGGATGCCGAAAAGCAGATCGGCGATTACGCCAAGACGGCCAGCAATGACCAGCTCACCGCGCTGATGGTGGCGATCTTCGACCGTCTGGACAGCCGCCGCGCCTCGCTGATCGAGGGGATCGGCCGCTATGGTCACAAGCAGGTCGCGCTCGCCCAGCAGATCGATGACCGTCGCGGCAAGATGGAAGCGATGCAGAAGGCCGACAAACCGGACTTCGATGCGATCGACAAAGAGGAAGCCGCGCTCGACTGGGACACGCGCATCTTCACCGACCGCCAGCAATCGCTGACCTATGTCTGCGAGACGCCGGTGATCCTTGAACAGCGCGCCTTCTCTCTGGGCCGGGCAATTGCCGCCGGGCTGAAATCCTGACGTTCGGTTTTTTCGAACGCGGCAATTGAAACTGACGGACTAACCGAACCATTCATCGGCTCTTAAGTTGAGTTCGACATGATTGCGTGTGATTCCCAAGGGACAGGCAAATGACCAAGGTTCTCGTTCTCTATTATTCGGCTTATGGCCATATCGAACAGATGGCGGAAGCCGTCGCTGAAGGCGCTCGCGAAACCGGCGCCACCGTCGACATCAAGCGCGTTCCCGAGCTGGTGCCGGAAGAAATCGCCAAAGCGTCCTATTACAAGATGGACCAGAAGGCACCGATCGCGACCATCGCGGATCTGGAAAACTATGATGCGATCATCATCGGCACCGGCACGCGCTTTGGCCGGATGACCGGGCAGATGTCGAACTTTCTCGATCAGGCGGGCGGTCTCTGGGCGCGCGGCGCTTTGAACGGCAAGGTCGGCGCGGCCTTCACCTCGACCGCGACCCAGCATGGCGGTCAGGAAACCACGCTGTTTTCGATCATCACCAATATGCTGCATTTCGGCATGACCGTCGTCGGGCTCGACTATGGTTTCGCCGGTCAGATGGACAATTCCAAGATCGTCGGCGGCGCGCCCTATGGCGCCACGACCATCGCGAACGGCGACGGCTCGCGTCAGCCGGGGCCGGAAGAGCTGGACGGCGCGCGCTATCTCGGTCGCCGCGCCGCGACGACGGCGGCAAAGCTTTTTGCCTAAGATCAGGGCTTAAGCCCCGCACATCAGATCAGCGAAAGGCGTCGGAGCGATCCGGCGCCTTTTTCCGTCCCCAGGGCTCAGGCTTTGCAGCTGACCTCGACCACGGTCTTGTACCAGCGCACCGGCAGCCCCTTGTCCGAGCGCACGATCATCCCGCCATCCTTGCGCGACAGCTCTTGATAGCCACGCGGGCAGAACTGGGCGGCGCGGGTTTTCACCTGCGCGTTCAGCGCGTTCTGATAGCCGATGGTCGTGGCCTTTTCCTGCACGATGAAGCTGTAGATGTTCTGGCCATTGCGGGCCTCGACCAGTGCGGCATTCTGCTGCTGGGGCACCGCGTCACAGGCTGCCAAAGCGAGAGACATCGCTCCGAGCATGGAAAGTTTGAGGGCGGTCTGTCGGATCATTCGCGTGTCCTTGCATGTCTTGAGCCACATCGGGCTGGGCGGGCTGAAATTCAATATGTCAGGCCATTCCGATTTCATCCCGACCTCAACCTTGCGGCTGGGACCGGCAGAGAGCGCTGGCCTTTCGCATGTCGCCCCGTCACAGTGAAGGGGATGCAGCCGAAAATGGTGAATATTCTGGGCCCGAAGAGCAAAAAACTCCCCGCGATCATCCTCGCCGGAGGCCGTGCCACCCGAATGGGCGGCGGCAACAAGGCGTTGCGCGTCCTCGGGGGCGAGACTTTGCTGGCCCGGGTCATCGCCCGGCTTTCGGACCAATGCGCGCCGGTGGCGATCAACGCCAATACCGATCCCGAGGCTTTCGCGGGCTATAAGCTCCCGATCATCGCCGACACGATCCCGGGCTTTCCGGGTCCGCTCGCTGGGATCTTGGCGGGGATGGAATGGGCCGCCGGGCTTGGGGCCGAGGCGGTGGTGAGCGTGTCAGTCGACACGCCCTTCCTGCCGCTCGATCTGGTGCATCGTCTGCGCGAGGCGGCGGGGCGGCACGGGATTGCGCTCGCGGCCAGCACGGACGCCGAAACGGGGCGAATGCAGGATCATCCGACCTGCTCGCTCTGGCCGGTCAGCCTGCGCGAAGACTTGGCGCAGGCGATCGAAAGCGGGCTTTTGAGGCCGGGGCAGTTCGCGGCGGCCTATGATCCGGGCCGCGCGGTCTTTGCCAGCCAGCCCTTCGACCCGTTCACCAATGTGAACACGCCCGGCGATCTGGCAGAGGCAGAGGCCCTGACCCGGACCCCCGCCGGTTCCCTGCGCGGCTTCTAGGCGCCGTAGCGCTTGAGCCCGCGGCGCAGGATGTAGGCGATCAGCTGGGCGAAGATCACGGTCATCAGCGACAGGACCAGAAGCGCCGCAAAGACCTGATCGGTCTTCATCCGGCCATTGGCGTGGATCATCAGTGCGCCCAAGCCCTTGGCCCCGCCAACCCATTCACCGACCACCGCGCCAATCGGCGCATAAACGGCGGCAAGGCGCAGCCCGGTTCCAAGCTGCGGCAAAGCGGCGGGAATGCGCAGATGCCACATCCGCCGCGCCGGAGAGGCCCCCATGACCTGCGCCAGATCGAGCGCGGCGGCAGGCGTGCGCAGCAAGCCATCGAGAAAGGCCGAGGCGACCGGGAAGAAGACGATCAGCACCGTCATCGCGATCTTGGGCTGCATCCCATAGCCCAGCCAGAGCGTCAGGATTGGCGCCAGCGCAAAGACCGGGATGGTCTGGCTGAAGGTCAAAAGCGGGTGGAGCACGCCGCTGATGCGCCGCGACGAGGCCATGATGACCGCGAGCGCCGCGCCAAGGCTCGCGCCGATCACGAAACCCAGAACGACCTCGGCCCCGGTGAAGCTGGCGGCCTGCGCGATCTCGGCGCGGTTCAGCCACAAAGATTTCACCACGGCCACGGGCGAGGGCAGCAGGAAGGGCGGCAATTGCGCGATCCAGATGATGCCTTGCCAAATCAGCAAGGCGACGATCAGGACGGGCAGGATGGCTTTCAGGGTCTTCATGCCAGCATCCTGCGCAAAAGGGCGGCCTCGGCTGCCATGACTTCGGGCGCATCGAAGGGACGCGCCTGACCCGGCGCGCGCGGGCCGGGGATCGGCTGATCCTCGAGCCCGGTTTCGGTCAAAAGCACGATCCGGTCGCCCAGACGCGCGGCCTCGGCCGGATCATGGGTCACCAAAAGCACCGTCCGCCCCTCCAACAGCCGCGCCGAGAGGCTTTGCATCCCCGCCCGCGTGCGCGCATCCAGCGCCGAGAAGGGCTCATCGAGCAGCACCAAGGGGCGATCTTCAAAAAGCGTGCGCGCCAAAGCCACGCGCTGGCGCTGCCCGCCCGAGAGGCGGTCGGGGCGGTGATCGGCGCGCTCGGCCAGACCGACGGCAGCGACCAGAGCTTCGGCGCGGGCGCGGTCGGGACGCTCGCCGCGCAGCCGCGCGCCCAGCATGACATTGCCGATGACATCGAGCCAACCGATCAGCCCCGGATCCTGTGCCATCAGTGCGACCGGCGTCTGCCGTTCCGCGATGCCCTCAAAGCGCACGCCGGTCTCGAGCCCCGCGATCAGGCGCAAGACCGTCGATTTCCCGACGCCCGAGGGGCCAAGCAGGCAGGTCCATTCGCCCGCGCGCAGGTCCAGATCGATCGGCCCGAACAAAGGCGCGTCCCCGACCCAAGCCCGACCCGCCAGATGGGCGGCCAGTTGGGGATGGGACGGGGCGCCAGACGGGGCGGCTGTGCTCATGCCCGGCCCAAGCCCCAGAAACCGACCTCGAGCCGGGTCGCGGTGGCGAAGCGTTGTGAGAGCTCGCGCCAGCGCGGCAGGCTGTGCGCATCGGGGCCCAGACGGCGGGCAATGGCGCTGTCCAAAAGCGCGCCGACCGCGTGGCAGGCTTTCTGGTAGTCCTCGCCGGCATAGGTGTCGATCCAGTCGCGATAGGGCGTGTCGGGCGCGGCCTCGCGCGCAAGGCGCAGCCCGATTTCGCCATAGCCCAGAACGCAGGGCGCAAGCGCCGCGACCACGTCGAGGAAATCGCCGGAAAAGCCGCTGTCGAGCACATAGCGCGTATAGGCAAGGTTCGGGATCGCCTCGACCGTCGCTTCCAGCGTGGCGCGCGATATTCCCGCCGCCTCGCAAATCCCGACATGAAGCGCCATTTCCCCATCCAGCAGCGTATGGACCGTGGCCGAGCAGGCGCGCATTTCCTCGAAATTGCCGGCCTTGACCACCGCCAGCGCCCAAGCGCGCGAGAAATGGATCAGGAAGACGTAATCCTGTTGCAGATAGGTCAGGAAATCGGCGCGGGGCAAAGCGCCCGAGCCGAGCCCTTCGACGAACGCATGGCGCGTGTAATCGTGCCAGTCGCTGGCGCAATCCTTGCGCCATGCGGCGAAGGCCTGCCCGTAATCTGGGCCGTAATCGGGAGAGTTCATCGGACCGCTCACGGGCGCGGCCCTTCCTGCCAGCCGATATCAATCGCCAGATCACCCACCGGGCGGATGTTGTCGATCAGCGCGGCCTCGCGCAGAAAGGCCTCGAAGCGCGCATAGCGGCCCTGATCGAGCGCGGCGGGGCTTTGCGAGAAGCGCGGCACGGTGTCTTTCCACGCCTGCGCATTCAGCTCGTCCTTGAGATCGGGCGCGGTCGCGGAAAAGAGCGCCCAGCTTTCCTCGGGATGGTTGACGATATATTGCGCGCCGCGCTCGACCGCATGGAGGAAGCGGCGGGTTTCGTCGCGGTCGAGCTTCAACGGATTGGCGACGAAGATCAGCTCGTCATAGGTCGGAACGCCTTGTTCTTCCACGAAAAGGCAACGACCCTCGCCGCCCTCAATCTTCATCTGGGTCAGCTCGAAATTGCGATAGCCGCCGATGGTGGCATCGACCTGACCGGTCATTAGCGCCGGCGTCAGAGACCAGTTGACATTGACCATCTCGATGTCATTCGGGGTCAGTCCGGCTTGGGCGAGCATCGCATTGATCAGCGCGGTTTCGACGCCCGAGACCGAATAGCCGATCTTCTTGCCCTTGAGATCCGCCACGGTCTGGATCGGGCCATTGGCATTCACCATCAGGCAGTTGAGCGGCGTTGCGATCAGCGTGCCGACACGGACCAAGGGCAGGCCCTCATGGACTTGCAGATGCAGCTGCGGCTGATAGCTCACCGCCAGATCGGCCTGACCGGCGGCGACCATTTTGGGCGGATCGGCGGGATCGGCGGGGGCGATGATTTCGAGATCGAGCCCCTCGTCTTTGAAGAAACCCTTTTCCTGCGCGACGATGATCGGGCCATGATCGGGGTTCACGAACCAGTCGAGCATCAGGGTCAGCTTGTCAGCGGCCAGCACCGGCTGGGCGATCAGGGCGAAGGCGCCCGCGAGCAACGTATGTTTCATTCGGTTTCTCCTTGAAGGGCCAGAAGCGCGATATCTCCGCTCCAACGGCCGGTCAGTCGGTTGGCGGCCCGCCAGGCGCGAAGCCCCGAGCGGCAGGCAATGACGATGCGGCGGCCCGGATCGGGCAGGAGGCCGGTCGCGCCGTAATCGGGCAGGCGCAGGGCATCGGGGGTGGCGGCGACGGGCGCCTCATCCTCGGGGCGCAGGTCGATGACGAGATCGCTGGCGCGCAGATCGGCGCGGGCGATAAAGCGCGGGCCGGGGCTTTCCGGGGCGCGGTCAAAGCGGAATTGCGAAAAGCGCAGATCGGCATCCATGCGGATGAAAAGGCCAAGCGGCGAGGGCGCGATCCCCAAGAGCACGCGCAGCGCCATCTGGGCCTGCAAGGCGCCAAGCGTGCCGACGACCGGGCCAAGCACGCCCGCCGTGGCGCAGGTCGCGCCATTGCCCGAGGGGTCGGGAAAGACCGCCCGCAGCGAGGGCGCACCGCCGCAATAGCCGCCGACATAGCCCTCGAGCCCCAAGGCCGAGGCCGAGATCAGCGGCTTTCCCGCAGCAAAACAGACGTCCGAGAGGATATAGCTCGCCGCATAGCTGTCGGCGCAATCGAGCACCAGATCGGCGCGCGTGACGAGATCCGCCGCATTGGCGGGCGTTAGCCAGTCAAGGAGCGGCGTCACGCGGACCTCGGGATTGAGCCCGGCCATGACCTCGGCCGCGACCTCGGCTTTCGGGCGGCCAATGTCCGCCATGCGGTAAAGCGGCTGGCGGTGGAGGTTCGTGGCCTCGATCCCGTCGGCATCGACCAGCGTGATCTGTCCGACGCCCGCGCCGGTCAGATATTGCAGCGCCGGGACGCCAAGCGCGCCCGCGCCGACGATCAGCACATGGGCCGCGCCCAGCCGGGCCTGCCCTTCCGGGCCGACCTCGGGCAGGATCATCTGGCGGGCATAGCGGCTCATGCGGGGGCCTTGGCTGTGGCGCAGACCGCCAGCCAGTCGCGGATGCGGGCCTCGGGGTCGGCGTTCAGCGTGATATCGGTCACGACCGAGACCACATCCGCCCCCGCCGCAAAGGCTTGCGCGCCGCGCTCGGGCGTCATGCCGCCAATCGCGATCAGAGGAATATCGCCGATCAGCCGCTTCCATTCGGACACGCGGTCGAGCCCCTGCTGCTCCCATTTCATCTTCTTCAGGATCGTCGGCCAGACCGGCCCCAGTGCGATATAATCGGGCGCAAAGGACAGCGCGCGGTCAAGCTCGGCATGATCATGGGTCGAGATGCCGACGCGGATGCCGGCGCGGCGGATCGCGGGCAGGTCGGCCTCGTCAAGATCTTCCTGACCAAGGTGGACGTAATCGCAGCCGAGATCAATCGCCTCGCGCCAGTAATCATTCACGACCAATTGCGCCCCCGCCGCCGCGCAAAGATCGCGGGCGCGGGTCAGCTCAAGGCGCAGATCCTCGGGTGTGCGGTCCTTGGCGCGGATTTGCACCAGCTTGACGCCAAGTGGCAAAGCGCGGGGCAGCCAATCGGCCGTGTCGAAGATCGGATAGAACCGGGGAAGCGTCATGCCAGCACCGCCATGCCCATCAGGGGCGTTGAGGGAGAGGCCATGTCCCGGGCCTCGATCGGGTCGGCGGCGCGGGCGAGCGCGCCCGCCTCGATCGCCAAAGCCATGGCGCGCGCCATCGCCACCGGATCGCCCGCCTTGGCGACGGCGGTGTTCAAAAGCACGGCATCATAGCCCAGCTCCATCGCTTGCGCCGCATGAGAGGGCAGGCCGATCCCGGCATCCACCACCAGCGGCACATCAGGATAATGGGCCCGCAAGGTCTTCAGCCCATAAATGTTGTTTAGACCACGACCTGAGCCAATAGGAGCCCCCCAAGGCATCAAGACCTTGCATCCGGCGTCCAAAAGCCGCTCGCAGATCGAGAGATCTTCGGTGCAATAGGGGAAGACTTCGAAGCCTTCACTACAAAGGATACGCGCCGCCTCGATCAGAGCAACAACATCTGGTTGCAGTGTGTCGTGATCGCCGATCACCTCCAGCTTGATCCAGGGCGTGTCGAAAAACTCGCGTGCCATATGGGCGGTGGTCACCGCTTCCTTGACGCCATGACAGCCTGCGGTGTTCGGCAAGACCGCGACATTCAGCTCGCGGATGAGCTGGTGAAAGGCCGCGCCCTCGCCGCCCTCGCGCCGCAGCGAGACCGTGGCGATCCCGGCGTGCGAGGCGCGAAAGGCCTCGGCCAGAATGGCGGGCGAGGGATATTGCGCCGTCCCGAGCATCAGCGGGCTGGTGATTTCTTTCCCGTAAAAGACAGGCATGTCAGCCCCCTTGCATCGAGGAGAGCGCCTCGAGCGCGTCTCCGTCCGAGATTGCGGTTGTGGCGCGCAGACCGGCGGGCAGGAACTCGCCATTGAGCGCGGTGGCGACTTTGACCTCGCCCAGACCGATTTCGGCCAGCACATCGGCGACAGTCGGGCCGCTGACCGCGCGGCGGGTGCCGTTAAGGATTATGTTCATCCATGAACTCCGGGATCTGGCCCGTCTGAAGGTGATCGGCAGCCATGCGGGCCACGGCGGGGGCCAGAAGATAGCCGTGGCGGTAAAGGCCGTTTGCGAAAAGCGTGCTGCCGCGACGACGCAGGCGGGGCAGGTTGTCGGGGAAGGCCGGGCGGGCATCGGCGCCGAGCTCGAGGATCTCGGCCTCGGCAAAACCGGGGTGGAGCGCATAGGCCGAGGAGAGCATCTCGACCGCCGCCCGCGCTGTGACCCGGCTTTTCGCGCCGCTTTCCAGCATGGTCGCGCCCAGCATATAGACGCCCTCGCCGCGCGGGACGATGTAAAGCGGGATGCGCGGATGCAGCAGGCGAATGGTGCGGGTGAGCGTGACCTCGGGGCAGCGGATCATCAGCATCTCGCCGCGTACGCCGCGCAGATCGGGCAGGGCATCGCGCGCCGCAAAGCCGCGCGCATCGACGACCAGCCCTTCGGGCGTGCCTTCGGTTTCAATCTCGATGCCCTTGGCGGCCAGCCCGTCGCGCAAGGCGGTCAGGGCCTGTCGCGGGGTCAGGTGGCTTTCGCTGGCGTAGAAAAGACCACGGCGGAATCGGCTTTCCAGCTCGGGCTCCAGCGCGGCGATCTTGGGCGCGGTGACGGTTTCATGGGTGCGGGTGCGGCGGGCGAAGCGGTCGAGCTCGGCCTGATCGCGGCCAAGCGCGAGGACGAGCGTGCCGGTCGGGTGGACCGTGGCGCCATGGCGCGCCCACCAATCGGCGGCATCAAGGCCAAGGCGAACGACCGCAGGCTCGGCGCTTTCCTCCTCGCAATAGGGGGCGAGCATTCCGCCCGCCCACCAGCTGCACCCCTGCGGGCCGGGGCCGCCTGCCGGGTCGATGATCCGCAGGGGGATGCCCCGTGCGGCGAGCTCGGTCGCGATGGCAAGGCCAAGCACGCCCGCGCCAAGGACGGTGACGGGCGTGGTCATTCGGCGGCCTCGCGGGTTTTCGCGGGCCAGAAGGCGTGGAAGTGATGGACCGGGCCGTGGCCTTGGCCGATTTGCAGGTCATCGGCGGCGCGGATCGCCTGTTGCAACCAGCGATGCGCGGCCTTGACCGCCTCGGGCACGGCCAAGCCCTGCGCGAGCCCCGCCGCAATGGCGGAGGACAGTGAGCAGCCGGTGCCATGGGTGTTTTTTGTGATCACACGCGGGGCGGTCAGGGTCAGGATCTGGCTGCCGACCAGCAGATCGGTGCAGATCTCGCCGCGCCCATGCCCGCCTTTCATCAACACAAAGCGCGGCCCTTTGGCGCGCAGGGTCTGGCCTTGCAGCGCCATGTCTTGCGGCGAGGTGGCCTCGGCCATGTTCAGCAAAGCGGCGGCTTCGGGCAGGTTCGGCGTCAGGACGGTGGCGAGCGGCAGCAGATGCCGCAGCATCGCGGTGATCGCATCGGCAGGCAGCAAAGCGTCGCCGGATTTCGCAATCATCACCGGGTCGAGCACGACCGGGATCGGCCGGACGGCGAGATGGTGGCGCAGACGCTCGGCGACAGTTGTGATCACATTCGCGCCGCCGATCATCCCGATCTTGACCGCATCAACGCGCAGATCGTCGAAAACCGCGTCGATCTGGGCCGCGACCATCGCCGGAGAGACCGCCTCGATCCCCGTCACCGCGCGGGTGTTCTGCGCGGTGATCGCTGTGATCACAGAAGCGCCATAGGTTCCCAGCGCGGAAAATGTCTTGAGATCGGCCTGAATCCCCGCGCCGCCGCCGCTGTCAGAGCCCGCAATGGTCAAAGCTATGGCCTGCGCCATGTCCCGCCTTTCTTGCCCGGATCACCAGCAAAGGGGGAGATTGTGCGCAGGGATGGGGGCCGAAGCCCCTGCCGCGTCACTCTACCCTTCCCTCCGCCGGTATGAGCCGGATCAGGTTCGATGGGTCGGTGCCGCGCACCTCTCAGCCCCGTTGCGGGGCCCCCCAAGTGTATGAGTCGGGCTAAAGGCTAGGCCCCTCGGCGGGGCTTGGCAAGGGGGGAGCGCGCTTAGACGCCGTAATAGCTGCGATACCAATCGACATAGGCGCGGATGCCGTCGGTGACGCTGGTCTGCGGCTGATAACCGGTCAGGCTTTGCAGCAAAGTGGTATCGGCCCAGGTCGCGGGCACATCGCCGGGCTGCATCGGCAGCATCTCTTTGACCGCCTCGCGCCCGGTGGCGGCCTCGATCGCGGCGATGAATTCCATCAGCGGGACCGGCGCGCCATTGCCGATATTGACCACCCGCCAAGGCGCGACGGGCGAGAGGCTGTCCTCGGGCCCGACCGGCGCGCCCTTGACCGGAGGCCGGTCCATCAGCAGCCGGATCCCCCGCACGATATCGCCGACATAGGTGAAATCGCGCTGCATCTTGCCGTGGTTAAAGACCTTGATCGGACGGCCTTCGGTGATCGCGCTGGTGAAGAGCGCGGGCGCCATATCGGGGCGTCCCCACGGGCCATAAACCGTGAAGAAGCGAAACATTGTCACAGGTAAATCAAAGAGATGCGCGTGCGAATGGGCCATCGCTTCGGCCGCTTTCTTGCTGGCGGCATAGAAGGACATTTGGCTGTCGGCCTTGTCGATCTCGCGGTAGGGCATGGCGGTATTCGCGCCGTAAACCGAAGAGGTCGAGGCCATGAGAAGATGTGGCAGGTGATGGGCGCGCGCGGCTTCGAGCAGCTCGAAACTGCCCGCGATATTGGCCTCGAGATAGGCGCGCGGGTTGTCGATCGAATAGCGCACCCCCGCCTGCGCGGCGAGATGAACGGCATGGCTTGGCCGGTGCTCGGCGATCAGCGACGCGAGAAGGCCCGGGGTCTCGACCTTGCCTTGCGTGAAGCGAAAGCCCGGATGCGCCGCCAGCCGAGCCAGCCGCGCCGCCTTCAGCGCGGGGTCGTAATAGTCATTCAGACTGTCCACGCCGATGACGGTGCAGCCCTCTGCCAGCAGCAACTCGCTGAGATGAAAGCCAATAAAGCCCGCAGCGCCCGTGACCAGAACCGTCGTCATCAATCGACCCCGAACAGATCGCGGGTATAGACCTTGTCCTTCACGTCGATCAGGTCAGAGGTCAGGCGGTTGGCAAGGATCAGGTCGCTTTCCGCCTTGAAGGCAGTCAGATCGCGGATGACGCGGCTGTTGAAGAAATGGTCTTCGTTCAGGACCGGTTCATAGACGATGACCTCGATCCCCTTGGCCTTGATCCGCTTCATAATCCCTTGGATGGAGCTGTCGCGGAAATTATCCGAGCCCGCTTTCATCACCAGCCGGTGCACGCCGACGACTTTGGGGCGCTTCGCAATGATCTGGTCCGAGATGAAATCCTTGCGCGTCCGGTTCGATTCCACGATCGCCTGAATGAGGTTCTGCGGCACGTTGTCGTAATTCGCCAGAAGCTGCTTGGTGTCCTTGGGCAGGCAATAACCGCCATAGCCGAAGGAGGGGTTGTTGTAATGCGCCCCGATGCGCGGATCGAGGCCGACGCCGTCGATGATCTCGCGCGTGTCGAGCCCGCGCGCCATGGCGTAGCTGTCGAGCTCGTTGAAATAGGCGACGCGCATAGCGAGATAAGTGTTTGAAAACAGCTTGATGGCCTCGGCCTCGGTCGAGCCGGTGTAAAGCACCGGCATGTCCTTGCGGATCGCGGCTTCGACCAGCAGTTCGGCAAAGCGCTGCGCCTCGGGGCCGTGATCGCCGACCACGATGCGCGAGGGGTGCAGGTTGTCGTAAAGCGCCTTTCCTTCGCGCAGGAACTCGGGCGAGAAGAGGATCTTCTCGCTGCCCATCTCGGCGCGCAGATCGTCGGTGCAGCCGACATAGATCGTTGATTTGATGACGATCGTTGCATCGGGGGCAAGGGCGCGGGCCTGACGGATGACCTGCTCGACGCTTGAGATGTCGAAGCGGTTGCTGCGCGTGTCGTAATTCGTCGGCGTGGCGACGATGATGTAATCGGCCCCGGCAAAGGCCTCGGCGGGGTCGGTGGTCGCGGTCAGATCCAACGGCTTCGTGGCCAGCCAATCGCGGATTTCGGCATCCTCAATCGGCGGCTCGCGGCGGTTGACCTTGGCAACCCGGTCGGCGTTGACGTCAAGCGCGCGGACCTGATTGTGCTGAGACAAAAGGACCGCCAGCGACAGCCCGACATACCCCAGTCCAGCAACTGCGATTTTCATCATTCCTGCGCCTTCTTTCGTTCGATTCCTTGGCGTAACACAGCTGCCCGGCGCAGTGAACAGTCGACATATTCAGCCGACATGAAGTATACACAGCCAAAGCGGCTGCGGCCGAAGCTGAGACCGGGCCTGCCGGAGATCGACGCCGGCAAGGCTCAAACGCGACATGGGAAAGGGCAGGACATGGGTTGGACACCAAAGGGAACGCATCTGATCGCAGGCGAGTGGCTGGGCGGCGCGGAGCAATTCCGCTCGACGCCCGCGCATGGCCCGGCGCATGACTTCGCGCTTGGCTCGGTCGATCTGGTTGATCGCGCCTGCGCCGCCGCCGAAGAGGCCTTCTGGGACTATGGCTGGACCAGCCGGGCGGCGCGCGCGGATTTTCTCGACGCCATCGCCGATGAGATCGAGGCCCGCGCCGAGGCGATCACCGAGATCGGCACGCAGGAAACCGGCCTGCCCGCCGCGCGGTTGCAAGGCGAGCGGGGCCGCACCACCGGCCAGCTGCGGCTGTTCGCCGATCATATCCGCAAGGGCGATTATCTTGACCGGCGGGTCGATGCGGCGCTGCCCGATCGCCAGCCCGCGCCCCGGCCCGAGATCCGCATGATCGAACGTCCGATTGGTCCGGTCGCGGTTTTTGGTGCCTCGAACTTCCCGCTCGCCTTCTCGACGGCGGGCGGCGATACGGCGGCGGCTTTGGCTGCGGGCTGTCCGGTCGTGGTGAAGGGCCATCCCGCCCATCCCGGCACGGCCGAGATCATTGCCGAGGCCGTGCTGGCCGCAATCGACAAGACCGGGATGCCGAATGGCACCTTCAGTCTGGTGCAGGACGGCGGCGCGGCGGTCGGGGCGGCGCTGGTCCAGCATCCGCTGATCAAGGCGGTGGGCTTTACCGGCTCGCTGGCCGGGGGGCGCGCGCTCTTTGATCTCTGTGCTGCGCGACCCGAGCCGATCCCCTTTTTCGGCGAGCTTGGCTCGGTCAATCCGATGTTCCTGCTGCCTGAAGCGATGAAGGCGCGGGCCGAGGATCTGGGCAAGGGCTGGGCCGGGTCTCTGACCATGGGCGCGGGCCAGTTCTGCACCAATCCGGGCATTTCGGTGGTGCTCGATGGCGCCGATGCCGACCGCTATACCGCCAGCGCCAAAGCCGCGCTGGAGGCGGTCGCGCCGCAAACCATGCTGACCGAGGGCATTGCCAAGGCCTATCAGGCGGGCAAGGCTCGGTTCGAGGCGCGCAATTCGGTGAAGCCGGTCCTGACGACGGAGCAGGCCGGGCGCGAGGCCAGTCCGAACCTCTATGAGACGACCGGCGCGAATTACCTGCAAGATCATAGCCTTGGCGAAGAGGTCTTCGGACCTCTGGGGCTGATCGTGCGCGTGGGCTCGGTCGCGGAAATGGTGACGCTGGCGCGCGGCTTCGAGGGCCAACTGACCGCGACCATCCAGATGGAGCCGGGCGATCTGGCCGATGCGCAAAAGCTTCTGCCGGTGCTGGAGCGCAAGGCGGGCCGGGTGCTGGTCAATGGCTTCCCGACCGGCGTCGAGGTGGTCGATGCCATGGTCCATGGCGGGCCCTATCCGGCCTCGACCAATTTCGGCGCGACCAGCGTCGGCACTTTGGCGATCCGCCGCTTCCTGCGCCCGGTCAGCTATCAGAACCTGCCTACAGAGCTTCTGCCCGAAGACCTGCGCTGATCTGGCGTTCAGCGAAAGGGGGCGCGCACAGGAAAGCGCGCCTCTTTCGCGGCGCTAGAGCTTCGTCGCGATGCTGGTCACGGCCTGCAAATTGCCGAGGGTCTGGCGATTGGCCTGACGCGCCTCGGAGGCCTCTTTCTGCATACAGGCCGCTTTTTCCGGCGTGCCGTTCTTGAAGCCATAGGCCGCGCAGGTCGCCGCGTATCGCGACATGGATTGCTGCGGCGACTCGCAAGCGGCGAGGGCAAGGACAACCAGCAACAGGGTCTTTTTCATCGCAAACTCCATCTGCCTCTCGCAACTGTGTCGCGGGAGGCTGTGGTGATCAAGACCCGATCAAGACCGGATGCGGGGCGCCTCTAGCGCCAGCCGGTGGGCGCCGAGGGGATCGGGCTGGCCTCGACCTTGCGCAGCAGCGCGATCATCGCGTCAATCTGGTGATCGCAGATCGCGCGGCCCTTGTCGGCGGTCGAGTCCGCCGCGTCGCCGACCGTGCCCGAGGCGTGCAGATCGGCCGAGATCCAGCCATAAGACACCGGGCCGATCGGGCTGATCAGGCTGTCCTCGGCGCTCGAGATAAAATTCTCGGCCTTGGACATATCGACCAGCTCGGGGTGGAAGGCCAGCATCAGCGAGGTTTCGTCATCGCCGCCGTGGATGCCGTATTTCGCCTGCCTTTCCGAGAACGAGCCCTCGGGCGCGCCAAAGCCCATCCACTGGCATTTCACCGCCAGCATTCCGGCCTGCACCCGCAGCTCTCGCGTGAGGATCGAGACCAGATCGAGATTGCCGCCATGGCTGTTCACGACCACGATCTTTTTGACGCCCGCCCGCGCGACCGAGAGGCCGATCTGCGTCCAGGCCGCCAGCGCAGTCGGGGCATCGAGCGTCAGCGTGCCCGCCGCCCAAAGATGCTCGGTCGATTTACCGACGGCCTGCGCGGGCAGGATGCGGATGTCGAGATCCTCGGGGCATTTCTCACGCAGGCGCTTCAGCATCCCTTCGGCGATCAGCGTATCGGTGCCGACCGGCAGATGGGGGCCGTGCTGCTCGATCGCGCAGGTCGGCAGGATCGCGATGGTCTTCATCGGGTCGAGACCGGCGAATTCCGGGGCGCGGAAATCGGCCCAGTTGAAGCGGCGAGTCATGTCTTTTCCTTCTTCAAAGGCGCGAGCAGGCGGGTCATGGCGCGGTCCACCCGTTTGAGGTGGCGCTTGCGGCTGCGCGGGGTCGAGCTGTCCATTTTGTAATGCGCCGCAAAGATGCTGCGGCGCTGCGGGGCGCAAAGATAGCCGACGCCGCGCAGCAAGGTGCGCCGTCCCGGTGCGCCGACCAGCGCGGTCAACCAGCGACTGGCGCCGCAGGTGGTGAAGACGCCGATCCGGGTGATCTGGGTCAGGCCGGGGCGGATGTCCTTGTTTTGTGCGTCGGGCATCAGAAAGGCCGCCTCGGGCAAAAGCACGCGGTCGAGCCAGCCTTTCAGCATGGCGGGCAGGCCATACCACCAGGTCGGATAGGTGAAGATCAGCGTGTCGCACCAAGCCAGCGCGGCCACGTGATCTTCGACCCCCGAACGGTTCGCGGGCGCGTCCAGATAGCCGCGCCACTCCGGCCCCGAGAGCACCGGATCAAAGCCCTGCGCGTAAAGATCCATCACCCGGATCTCGGCTCCGGCCCGGGTAAGGTGATCCAGTACCCGGTCGCGGACGGCCGCGGTGAAGCTTTCGGCCTCCGGGTGGCAATGGATCACCAAGGCCTTCATGCGCGGCGCAGGCCCGGATAGGCATACATCGTCTTGAAGTCCCAGTTCGGATCCTCCCAAGCGATCATCTTGCCGGGGTTGAGGATGCCTTTGGGATCGGCCTCGCGCTTGAAGTTGAGCTGACGGTCATCGACGATCTGACGCCCACCTTCTTCCAGCGTGTAGCGATGCGGGTTGAAGATCATGCAGCCCATATCCTCGTGGATCTGGACGATTTCGTTCAGCCGCTCTTCGGTCGTGAACCGCACCAAGGTCAGCCCCGCCGCCGTCATCACCCCGTTTTCCTTGAGGAATTCGATGTGCTGGATCAGCTCGTCACCGAAATGCGCGCGGATCGCGTCGATCTTGTCGAGGAAACCCTCACCGGCATAGCGGACCTGAAGATAGGTGATCTCGGGCTCAACCTTCAGCGCGCGCAACGTCGTGTGGTTCCAGCCATATTCATAGGCCGGGCCGGGGTCGCGCGGCCAGTCGTTGGCATCGCTGCGATAGATCAGCTTCGCCTCGGGGTCATGGCCAAGGAAGGTCAGGAAACCGTCCATCGACTGCGGCGCGATCATCAGAGCGATCACTGAATCCGTCTCGGAGACATGGTCCTTGAAGCGCTGGAAATAGCGCGCGGCAATCGGCGCCTCGCAAACCGTGTCGAGCTTCATCGCGATCCCGTCTTGCAGCGAGATCTGATGCGCGAGCCGGCTCGCCTTGGCGAAATCGGGATGGGTCACGAAGACATGGACCCAGTCATAAGCGGGCGCGAGCGGCAGCTCGATTTCGGTGACGATGCCGTTGGTGCCGTAAGCATGGCTGACGCGGGCGAGGTCCTCGCCGGTGAAGTCCAGAACGCGCGGCTCGGCCTCGGCGGTGACGACGCGGATGCGGATGATATTGCCGTAATCGCGCAGCACGCCCCAGCGGACCGAGCCAACCCCGCCCGAGCCGCCGCAGATGAAGCCACCGATGGTCGCGGTCGCGGCGGTCGAGGGCGTCATGCGCAGCTCTTGGCCGGAATGCGCGCGGGTCTGGCGGTCGAGATCGCGGATGACCAGCCCCGGCTCGACCACGATGCGGCCGGGGGCGATCTCATGGATCTTGTTCATGTTCTGCATATGCAGGATGCAGCCGCCTTTCAGCGGCATGGCCTGACCGTAATTGCCGGTCCCCGCGCCGCGCACCGTGACCGGCACGTCATGGGCGTGACAGATGCGCAGAACCTCGATGACCTCGTCCTGCGAGCGCGGCATGACCACGAAATCGGCACAAACCCCGTCGAGGCGATCCTTCAGGACCGGCGAATACCAGAAGAAATCCCGGCTTTTCGCCTTCACCGAGGGCGGGTTGTCGTCGATGTCGAGATGGGCGAGGGCGGCTTTGGCGGCGTCGATGTTCATGGGCAATCCATCAGATGGTCGAGTTCGGCGTAATCGGGCAGGGTGCGGTCGATCTGGCGACCGTCCCGGATCACGATCCGGTCGGATTGGGGGCGGGCAAAAAGCTCGGTCCAAGAGCGGGCGCGGCAGATCACCAGATCCGCAGGCGCCCCGGGGGCAAGGCTCGGCGCGGCAAAGCCTGCGGCTTTGGCCGGATTGGTCAGGAAGGCGTGGCTCCAGTCGCTGCGCGAATGGTCAAGATGCGCGATCCGGGTCGCCTCGCGCATGACCTCGATCATGTCGAGATCGCCGTAGGCATAGAAGGGGTCGCGGGTGTTGTCCGAAGCGAAGCTCACATTGATCCCGCGCGCCGCCATCTCATGGACCAGCGTGACGCCCCGCCAGCGCGGGGTGCGCGCAGGCGCGGTCTGGGCCACGCGATCTTGCAGGTAAAGGTTGCACATCGGCAGGCTGACGACATGCAACCCCGCCTTGGCGACCAGATCGAGCGTGCGCAGGGCCTCGGCCTCGGGCTGGACCGCCAGCGAGCAGCAATGGCCGACCGTCACCGGCGCGTCGAAGCCGGTTTCCAGCACGATCTCGGCAATCTCGCGCAGGGTCGCGACCGAGGCATCGCCGGTTTCATCGGTGTGGAAATCGGCATGAAGCCCGCGATTGGCGGCATGGGCGAAGAAGGCGCGCAGCCGGTCGCGGATCTGCGCATCGGGGAAGGTGACGCAGCCCAGAACCGAGCCGGTTTGCGCGACGAGATCCGCCAGCGCGCCGAAATCGCCGCCATTGTAGGGATCAATCAGGTCGATCGTCGTCAGGCAGGCCGCTTGCAGGTCGATCCGGCCCGCCCATTCCTCGCGCAGTTTGACGAATTCGCCAAAGCTGATCTCGGCCTGCGGCGGGATCGCGTCGAGATGGGTGCGGATCGCGCGGGTGCCATGCGCATAGGCAGAGCGCAGCGCGAAATCCATGCGCGCCCGCACATCGGCACCCGACCAGTTCGCGGTGCGGTCGGCATCGACGGTCGTCAGCGCCCCCATAAAGCTGCCGTCCGGGTTGGAGGCACGGGGCCAGATATGGCCCTTGTCGAGATGGGTGTGCATGTCGATGAAAGCGGGAAAGACCATCGCGCGGTTCATCTCGACCACCGGCAAGGTGGGATCGGGGGCCGCGATCTTGCCGTCGCGGATCGTCAGATCAATCTGCGCCAGATCTCCGGGTTCGCCGATCAGACAGGCGGGGACGGTCAGGCCTTTCAGCGTGACCGCGCCTTGCGGAAGTGTCCGGAAATCCATCACATTTCCCTTTTGATCGCGCTTTCATGCCATTTGCGCAGTGCCAGATGTGAAATCAGCGAGAGCACGGCAAAGATCATCACGCCCAGCAATGCGATCAGCACGAGGGCCGCGAACATGCGCGGAATATTGAGGCGATAGCTCGCTTCGAGGATGCGGAAAGCCAGCCCCGAGCCGATGCCGCCGGTGCCCGCGACATATTCCGCGACCACGGCGCCGATCAGCGAGAGACCGCCCGCAATGCGCAGACCGCCGAGGAAATAGGGCAAAGCCGAGGGCAGTTGCAGGTGGATCAGCCTTTGCCAGCGGTTCGCGCCATAGATGCGGTAGAGGTCCGAGAGGTTGTGATCGACCGAGCGCAGGCCAAGCGTCGTGTTCGACAGGATCGGGAAAAAGGCCACGATCCAGGCGCAGAGCAAGAGCCCCGCCATCTTGTTCTCGACATAGATGAAGATCAGCGGCGCAATCGCCACGACCGGCGTCACCTGCAAGATGACCGCGAAGGGATAGAAGGACATCTCGGCCCATCGGCTGAGGCTGAAGAGCACCGCAAGCCCGACGCCGCCGATGATCGCGACGGCCAGCGCCATCAGCGTGATCTTCATCGTGACCAGCGCGGCGGGGCCAAGAATGGCCCAGTCCTTAACAAGAGTTTGTAGAACGAGCCCCGGGCTTGGCAAGATATAGTGGGGGATCTTGTACCAAGCCACAACGCGGTCCCAGAGCACCAGCGCGATGACAAGGGCCAGAACCGGCATGAGCCAGCGCCCGATCTTCTCGGCGCGCTTGCGCCGCATCCGGGCGGCTTCTTCGGGGTCGATGGCGGAGGAAAGATCGGTCACGCCTGTTCTCCCATAGCGTCAGAAAGCGCATCCGAGGCCGCGCGGCAGAGCGCCGCATATTCGGCCGAGGTGCGGAAGTCTTCGTCGCGCGGTCCCTCCACATCGACGCGCAGCTCATGGGCGACGCGACCGGGGCGGGGGGCCATGACCACGATGCGGTTGGACAGGAACACGCTTTCAAAGACCGAATGGGTCACGAAAATCACCGTGCAATTCAGGGTCTTTTGCAGATCCATCAGATCGCGGTTCATCTTGTTGCGGGTGATCTCGTCCAGCGCGGCGAAGGGCTCGTCCATCAGGATCAGCCGCGGTTTCGTCACCAGCGCACGGGCGATCGAGACCCGCATTTTCATCCCGCCGGAAAGCTCGCGCGGATAGGAATTCGCGAAGTTTTCCAACCCGACCATCTTGAGCGCATCATGAATCTGGGCCTCGACATCGCCGAATTTCACGCCGCGTAGCCGCATCGGCAGCCAGACGTTCTTGGCGACCGTGGCCCAGGGCATCAGCGTTGCTTCCTGAAAGACGACACCGAGGTCTCCGGCCTGCTGGCTGCCCTCCCATTGCACGCGACCGGCGGTCGGATGCATCAGCCCGGCGATCAGCCGCAAGGCGGTCGATTTCCCGCAGCCCGACGGGCCGAGCAGCGAGATGAAATCGCCCTGCCGGACGGTGAGGTTCATGTCCTTGAGCGCGGTGACGCCCCCGGCGAACACCTTGCTGACCCCCTCCATCCGCAGGACGGTGGGGGCCGTCATATCGCTTGCCTGTGTCATTTACTTCTTCAGATCCAGTCCGACGCCCTTGCCGACGAATTGCAGCGTATAGGCCTGTGAGTAATCGAGATCGGCCGGGACCAGCTCGGCCTTGACCATCTTGTCGTAGAAATCCTTGATCCGGGTTTCGGTCATCACGCCGATGCCTTTTTCCAGCGTGTCGCCGGAATCGACAATGCCGTTGTCTTTCAATGCCTTGATCGAGAAGGCGATCTGTTCATCGGTCAGATCCGGGTTGTCGGCTTTGATCTTTTCGATGGCTTTGGAATTGTCGCCGTAAAGGTAGTTATACCAGCCCTTGGCGGTGCCATCGACGAAGCACTGAACCACCTCGGGTTTCGAGGCGACGGTGTCCGCCATGGCTTCGATGATCGTCGAATAGGTCGACCAGCCGGCATCGGCGAGCAGCTGGACATCGGGTTTGAAGCCGGCCTCTTTCTCGATCATCAGCGGCTCGGAAGAGATGAAGCCCTGAATGGCGCTGTCTTCGTTCTGGATGAAGGGCGCGACGTTGAACGTATAGACCTCGCGCTGTTCGTCGGTGAAGCCGAAGTCCTTCTTCATCCATTGGTAAAA
Source organism: Paracoccus aminophilus JCM 7686 (assembly GCF_000444995.1). NCBI lineage: Bacteria > Pseudomonadati > Pseudomonadota > Alphaproteobacteria > Rhodobacterales > Paracoccaceae > Paracoccus > Paracoccus aminophilus. The sequence goes on from NC_022041.1 coordinate 53,266, forward strand.
GGTCGCGAAGCCCTCGTCAGAGATCATCAGCTTGAGATTTTTCAGATCCTCGAAGGTCTTGGCCTTGCCGGGATGGGCGAGGATGACCTGCGGGTCTTTCTGGAAGACACCCATGACCGCCACGACCGGCACGTTTTCCGCCGCCGAGCTGAAGGTCCCGAGCAGGTTGCCCGCCATGTTGAAGTCGATCTTGCCCGCCAGCATCATCGCGCGGTTGTTCACCTGCGGGCCGCCCGGCACGATGGTCACGTCAAGGCCGCAAGCCGCATAGGTGCCGTCCACGACCGCCTGATAATAGCCGCCATGCTCCGCCTGAGCGACCCAGTTGGTGCCGAATTTCACGGCTTCATTCGCGCTGGCGCCGGTGGCGATCAGGCCGAAGGTTGTGCTCAGGGAAATGAGGATGTGGCGAGGCATGACGGCTCCTGCTGTTGGGTGACGCAAGGTTGCGATGATTTTTTCGGGTTTCTAGCAACTTGTTTAGACGAATCGCAACGCGAGCGACATCTTCCTTTCGTTCTTCCCACCAAAAAGAGGCAATTTCCTCAGGATAGAGGAGACGGGCCGGGGCGCCGTCTTGACCGCGAACCCGGCTCTGACGCAGGATCGCGCCATGAAAGCGCTTGCCCCTTCCTCGATTTCCGCCCCCTTCGGTCGCTATTCGCATGGCGTCGCTCTGGACGGTCCGGGTCGCCTTGTCGCGACCTCGGGCCAGCTCGCCTTGCGCGCCGATGGCACGGTGCCGGAGGGCGCCTATGCGCAGGCGCGGCAATGCTTTGCCAATTGCACCGCCATTCTCGCCGAGGCCGGTTTCGGCCCTGCGGATGCGGTGCGGATCAATGCTTTCGTCACCGATCGGTCGCATTTCCCCGATTATATGCGGGCGCGGGATGAATGGTTGTCCGAGGTCGAGGTGCTGCCCGCCTCGACATTGGTGATCGTCGTCGGTTTCACCCGGCCTGAATTTCTCGTTGAAGTCGAAGTCACCGCATTCCGGAGCCAGCCATGACCAATATCGTCTTCGACCTCGGTTTCGTGCTGATCGGCTGGCGGCCCGAACGCGCGTTCACCGCGCATTTCGACGATGCCGCGCAGATCTCGGACTGGATGGCGCGGGTGGATTTTCCGCGCTGGAACCGTTTGCAGGATGGGGGCCGCAGCCTTGAGGCGGCGCTCGATCAGGTCCGCGCGGATCATGGCGAGGAAGATGCCGCGATCCTCGCCAGCTATATCCGCAATTTCGACGACACCATCACCGAGCCGGTGCCGGGAGCCTGGGAGCTTTTGGAAGAGCTTTCCGCCGCCGGGCATCCGCTTTACGCGATCACCAATTGGGGTGCCGACACCTGGCCCGCGGCGCTGGCGCGTTATCCGCGTCTGGCTTCGGTCTTTCGCGATATCGTGGTTTCGGGCGAGGTGAAGCTGCTCAAGCCCGAGCCCGAGATCTATCACCTGCTGTTGTCGCGCAACGGGCTTGAGGCCGGGGACTCGCTTTTCATTGACGATACCTTGGCCAATGTCGAAGGCGCGCGCGCGGTCGGGATGGATGCGATCCATTTCACCGATGCGCCCGCGCTGGCCCGCGAGCTGGGCGCACGCGGGCTTTATTGAGCCGGGCTCAAGAGGGCCAGCGCGCTCGCAAGTCGCGCAAGGCCTTCAGCATCACTGCGATGTCGATGCCGACGGCGGTGAAATTCGTGCCAGCCGCGACGCTTTCTTCCAAAAGCGTCTCGTCCAGCGTGACGATCCCGGCGGGTTTGCCCGCGGCGCGGATGCGTTTGATCGCCTCGATGATCTTGGCGCGAACCTCGGGATGGGAGAGTTGGCCGGGTCGACCCATGGTCGCGGACAGATCGGCGGGACCGACGAAGATGCCATCCACGCCCTCGACGGCGGCGATTTCCTCGATCCGCTCGACCGCATCCAGACTTTCGATCTGGACGAGCACACAGATTTCCTGCGCGGCCCGGTTCAGATAATCCGGCACGCTGCCGTAGCGGCTGGCCCGCGCCAACCCGGCAACGCCGCGAAAGCCTGCCGGGGCATAGCGGGTCGCGGCGACGGCGCGCGCGGCCTCTTCGGCGTTTTCGACATAGGGGATCAGCAGCGATTGCGCGCCGATGTCGAGCAGGCGCTTGATCTCGACCGGATCATTCCAGCCCGGGCGCACCACCGGCTGAACCGGGTAGGGCGCCATTGCCTGCAGCATGGACTGGACCGCGCCGAGATCAATCGGCGCATGTTCGCAGTCGATCAGGATCCAGTCATAACCGCAGGTCGCCAACATCTCGGCATAGCCCCCGCCCGGAATCGAGCACCAAAGCCCGATCTGCTGACGGCCCTCGGCCAGAGCTGCTTTGAAGCGGTTTTTCGGCAAATCCATGATCTTCCCCCCTGTGGCGCGCCGGTCTGGCGTCCGACCTTGTCTCAGCCCACGACCAAAGTGGCAAGGCGGCGGAGCGCCAGCTGATAGCCCTCGACCCCGAGCCCCGCGATCACGCCATCGGCGCGATGGCTGATATAGGAGTGGTGGCGGAAGGACTCGCGCTTGTGGATGTTCGAGATATGCACCTCGATCACCGGATCCTCATAGATATTGAGCGCATCGAGGATCGCGACCGAGGTATGGCTGTAAGCGCCCGGGTTGATGATGATCCCGGCGGTGGTGCCGCGCGCCTCGTGGATGCGGTCAATGATCGCGCCCTCATGGTTCGACTGGAAATCCGCGATTCCGAGCCCAAGCTCTTGGCCCAACTGGGTGCAGGCGGCGATGACATCGGCCAGAGTGTCACGGCCATAGATTTCCGGCTGGCGCTTGCCCAGCAGGTTGAGATTGGGACCGTTGATGATGAGAATGGTCGGGGTCATGCGGCACTCGTGGCTGAGGGTTTGCCCCGGATTACCATATTGCCGCGCGCTTCTCGACATCTTCCTGAGCGGGCTTTCTCAAGGGGGCAAGCGCGGGAAGCAGCCGATGGCCGGGCCAAAGCGAAACCCGCGCTTGCCCGGCGCGCTTATATCAGGGATTGGCGTCGGCCAGATATGGCCGGAAGATGAGGCCAGAACATGATGCCGGGTCCGAGCCCAGGTCCGAGGAGGAGAACCAAGATGCGTCACCTGCCGCTTTTGCTGGCCGCGTTGATCGCGGCAAGCCCGGCGCTTGCCGAAGACCGGGGCGTTGTGATCACCAACACCCGCTACGAAAACGCGCCGCAGCTTGCGGAGGGGGACGGCACCGAGGCCGCCGCCGCGATGCGGGAGGCGGGGTTTCGCACGGTCTCGGGCAAGGATCTGATCATCGGCGATGTCCGTCAGGCGATCTCGGATCTGCTGCGCCCGGACGATCGGCCGGGGGCGCGGCTGGTGCTGCTGAACGGGCGTTTCCTGCACAATGCGCGCGACAGCTGGTTCATGGGCGCGGATGCGCAAAAGCCCGATGTGGTCGGCGCGGGGTCGCAGGGGGTCGCGCTGTCAACGCTGGTCGATCTTCTGCGCGATGCCGATCCCGGCGCGATCTTGCTGCTGGGCTCGGACGATCAGGCGATGGATCACGCGGCGGGGCTGGAAAATGGCATTGGTACGCTGACCGCGCCCGAGGGCGTGGTGGTGATTTCCGGCCCGGCCGCAGCCACGGCAAAGGCCGCCGAGGCTTTGCTGAAACCCGGCACCTCGGTCGGCGATGTGCTTAAGGCGGATCCCAGCCTCAGCATGGTCGAAGGCGGCGACGCCGCGCTTGTGCTGGTCGAAGCGGTTGCGACAGATCGCGGCGCGAATGCCGTGGCCGAGGGCAATCCGACCGAAAGCGACCGCGATCTCTGGGCGAAATCCGCCGCGACCGACACGGCCGAGGCGTATCAGGCCTATCTGAGCGCCTATCCGAACGGGCTTTATTCGGCCGCTGCCAGCGAGCGTTTGGGCAAGCTCGGCGGCGTGCCGAAAAGCGACCGCGATCTTTGGGCAGAGGCGGCGGCGATCAATACCGCTGCGGCCTATGAGAGCTATCTGGCGCAATATCCGACCGGCGAGTTCTCCGAGGCGGCCCGCAAGCGCCAACTCGAATTCCGGCTGGCCGAAGAGCAGGCGCGCACGCCGGCTCCTGCTCCGGTTCCTGCGCCTGCTCCGGTCCAAGTGCCGCGGCGGCGCGAGCCCGAGATCCAGACCCCGCGACAGCAGGCAGTCCCCGGTCAGGCGATCGAGAATCGGCTGGGCCTGTCGCGCAATGATCGCGCGGCGGTGCAGCGTCGGCTGAATGCTTTGGGATATTCGACCGGCGGCACCGATGGCGTCTTCGGCACCCGTTCGCGCTCGGCGATTCGCGGCTGGCAGCAGCAGAATGGGTTCCCGGTTACCGGCTATCTGACCGCGAATCAGCTCTCGGTCATGCGCAGCCAGGTCGAATCGATCGCGCCGAGCGCCGAGCAGCAGGATCGCGATTACTGGCAGCGCACCGGGGCGAAGGGCGGGGCGGCCAATCTGCGCGCCTATCTCGATCGCTATCCGAACGGGATCTATGCTCAGACCGCGCGCAACCGGCTCTCGCAGCTGACGGGCTCGGGCTATTCCTCGGGGCGTGAAGCGGAGGTCTGGGCCGAGGTGCGCCGCGTCGATTCGGTTCAGGCCTATAACTACTATCTGCAGAACTTTCCGCGCGGCGAACATGCCAAGCAAGCACGTCAGCGCCGCGATCGCTTGATCCGGCAGGGCAACCCCGGTGTGGGCCTTGGTGGAAATGGGCTGGGCGGAAACGGTTTGGGGATCTCTCCCGAAGCCATTATCCGCGAGCTGATCAAATAAGGCGCGGGTTGGATTTCCCTTGGGCCCCTGCGGCGCTGATCGCGCGGGGGCCCGAGGGCACAGCCGGATCGGAGCGAATCGGGCAGGGCTGCGGTCAGGGCGTAGCAAAAGAAAACGCCCGCAGCCAAAAGGCGCGGGCGTCGTTTCTGTCTGGTCTTGGTCCCTGTCGGGACCTGTCATCAACCCTGACGCGCTTTGAAGCGACGGTTGGTTTTGTTGATAACGTAGATCCGGCCCTTGCGGCGCACGACCTGGCAATCACGATGCCGGGTCTTGAGCGAGCGGAGCGAATTGCGAACCTTCATCGGTCTTCTCCTTTTCGCGGCGCATCGCAGCGCCTGGTTGAAACGAAATGCCCCCGGAAAGCCCGGGGGCGTGAATAGAATGGTGGGCGATACTGGGATCGAACCAGTGACCACTACGATGTCAACGTAGTGCTCTACCGCTGAGCTAACCGCCCCACCTTGTGGCTGGCGTCCCTTTCGGGTGCCGAACCGCTTCGGTGAGAGGTCTATATAAGCAGGTTTCAGAGGTTTCAAGAGCCTTCCGTTATCGTTTATACACGAAAATGCAGCAAACTGGCGCGGACCTTTCTGAATGACCTCCGACGACCCTGTCTTCGATCTGATGCGCCCGGCGGTTTGGCGCAGCGGCGTGATCTTCGCCTCTCCCCATTCGGGACGCTGCTATCCCCAGTGGTTTCAGGAAGAAACGCGGCTTTCCGAGGTTCATCTGCGCTCGTCCGAAGATGCCTTTGTCGACCGGCTGATTGCCCCTGCCGCCGATCATGGCGCGGTCGTTCTGACCTCGCGCATTCCGCGCGCTTTGGTCGATCTGAACCGCGCGGCGGATGATTTCGACCCGCTGGTGGTCGAGGGAATCGGTCCGGGCAAGCTCAATCCGCGAATCATGGCGGGGTTAGGCGTGATTCCCCGAGTCGTCTCGCAGGGCAGGGCGATCTATACCCGCCCGATGCCGCGCGCCGAGGCCGAGCGGCGAATCGAGCAGTTCTGGCGGCCCTATCACCGCAAGCTCTCGGGACTGATCGCCGAGGCCTGCGAGAAATTCGGCGGCGCGATCCTGATCGACGCCCATTCCATGCCCCGCGATGCCTTGGCTCATTTGCCCGCGCCGCGTCCCGATATCGTGCTGGGCGACCGCAATGGCGGCTCGGCGGCGGGGCGGATTTCGGATGCGGTGGCGCAGGCTGCGGCCGAGGTCGGGTTCCGACTGCGGCGCAACTCGCCCTTTTCCGGTGCCTATATCACGGCGGCCTATGGGCGGCCGGTGCAGAATATCCATGTGGTCCAGATTGAGCTCGACCGCTCGCTTTATATGGATGAGCGCCTGATTCAGCCGCGCCCCGATTTCGACCTCTTCGCCGCGCAGTTTTCGCGGCTGGTGGCCCGTCTTGCGCAGCTGCCGCCCGACGCAGACCGATTGCCCTTGGCCGCCGAGTAAGCAAATACTGAGACATAACGAGCAACAAGGATTCCCATGCCGCCCGAAATCGCTGAACTTCTCACCCGGAACCTGACGATCATCATCCTTGCGGTGGTGGTGCTCATCGTCATCGGCCGTGCCGTCCGCATCGTGCCGCAGTCCGAAAAATTCGTGATCGAGCGTTTTGGCCGGCTGCACGCGGTGCTGGGGCCGGGGATCAACTTCATCGTGCCCTTCCTTGATCGGGTGGCGCATAGGATCTCGGTGCTTGAGCGCCAGCTGCCCTCGACCAATCAGGATGCGATCACCAAGGACAACGTGCTGGTGCAGGTCGAGACCTCGGTCTTTTACCGCATCACCGAGCCGGAAAAGACCGTCTACCGGATCCGCGACATTGATGCGGCGATCTCGACCACGGTTGCGGGCATCGTGCGCTCGGAAATCGGCACGATGGAGCTGGATCAGGTCCAGTCCAATCGCGCCCAGCTGATCGACCGGATCCGCGACAGTCTGGCGAATACCGTTGATGACTGGGGCATCGAGGTCACCCGGGCCGAGATTCTCGACGTCAATCTCGACCAGGCGACCCGCGCCGCCATGCTGCAACAGCTCAATGCCGAGCGTGCGCGGCGCGCGCAGGTGACCGAGGCCGAGGGCAAGCGTCGCGCGACCGAGCTTGCTGCCGATGGTGAGCTTTACGCCGCCGAGCAAGTCGCCAAGGCGCGCCGGATTCTCGCCGAGGCGGAAGCCTTTGCGACCTCGACCCTCGCCGCCGCGATCCGTGATGGCGGGCTCGAGGCCGCGCAATATCAGGTGGCGATGAAGCAGGTCGAGGTTCTGGGCGAGGTCGGCAAAGGCGCGGGCAAGCAGACCGTGCTCATTCCGGCCTCGGCGCTGGAGGCCTTTGGCAATGCCTTCAACCTGCTCAAGGGCGCGGGGAAATGAGCGCGCTCAACGGCTGGTATTGGCTGATCGCCGCGCTGCTGATGGCGCTGGTCGAGGTGCTTTTGCCGGTCTGGTTGTTTCTGGGCCTCGCCATCGCCACGGCGGTGATGGGGCTTTTGCTGCTCGCGGGGCTTTGGGGCGGCTCGTTTGGCTGGGCTCTGGTCGTGACCGGCGTGCTCTCGGGCGTGATCTGGGTGCTGTTGCGCCGCGCCATGGGGGTGCAGCACGGTCAGGTGAAGATCTGGCACGACGATATCAACGACAACCATCCCTGAGATGACGCAGGACCAAGCCGCAGGGGCGCCCGAGACGGCGCCCTGTCACAGCGCAAGCTTTCATGGCGCGAAGCTTTTGCTGATCCATGACGGCGCGCTTCTGACGGCGCTGCGCGACAATTTTCCTCATATTCCCTTCCCGCATCACTGGGACCTGCCCGGAGGCGGGCGCGAGGGCGGTGAAAGCCCGGTCGCCTGCGCCCGGCGCGAGCTTTTCGAGGAGTTCGGGCTGGATCTCGCCCCCGCGCGAATGACCGGGCGCAGCTATCCTGCGGTCGGCGCGCCGGGGCAGGTCTCGTGGTTTTTCCGAGGCGAGATCACGGCGGCCGAAATCGCGGCGATCCGCTTTGGCGAGGAAGGCGAATGCTGGCAGATGATGCCCATCGCCGATTATCTCGCCCATCCCAAGGCGGTGCCGCATTTCAAGACGCGGGTGCGCGACGCGCTTGGCCTTTAGGCGCTTTGCGCGGCCACCTGCCGCACCAAGGGTTGCAACGCCTGTCCCTTGACCGCCCAACTGGTCGCGAAGGCGACACAGGCGACGACCTCCAGCCAGAACACGGCGCGGAACCGCGCGGCGCTTTCGCTGAAGCCAAAGAGGCTTAACGCGGCAATCGCAAGAATGCAGGCCAGAATGACCCAGCCGCACAGGCCGTAGATGCGGTTCGCGGCGCATTTGAGCGGGTCGTCCAAGCCGCCGCGCCGGAAGTTCACCAGACAATAGGTCGCGAGCGCGCCGAAAAAGAGCAAAGCGCCAAGGAAGTGCAGCCGACCGACCCAAACCGGGTCGAAAAAGGTCTGCAGCAGGGTCGGCTCGAAGACCGGGGCCACGGCCTCTCCGCCGGGCGGCGCGGTCTTGGCGCTGGGGGCCATTGGGGCAAAGGCCACGATCAGCGCGCCAAGCGACGCGGCGCGCGAGACCATCTTGTCGGACAGGATTTCGCCCGCATCGGGCTTGTAGCCCTCATAATTCCACAAAAAGACCGCCTGCGCGCAGAGGATGCCGACGAAAAGCTCGCGCAGGGGGGAATAGAAATAGGCCGAGATGCTGGCCAGCGCCCATTGTCGGTCGAAGAGCCCGTAAAGGATCAGCACGGCGGGCAGGACATAACCCAGAAGGCCAAGCGCCCGACGGACCGCGAGGAAGGACAAGACGAGATCGTTCTCGGCCTTCTGATCCGCGCCGCTTGCGTGGTCGGACATGCCACCGCTCCCTTGTTACAGGGTCACGGTGGCACATATGCCCGTTATGTCAACGTTTCAGCGTGCGGCGGCGCGGATTTCCGCGACAATCGCCTCGGCGGCCGCGCGCGGATCGGCGGCTTGCCAGATCGGGCGGCCGACGACGAGATGGTCCGCGCCAGCGGCAATCGCCGAAGCGGGGGTCTCGATCCGCTTTTGGTCGCCCGCAGCCGTGCCCGCCGGACGCACGCCGGGCGTCACGATCAGCTTGCCGGCTGCTTGGGGCAAGGCGCGGATCAGCGCGGCCTCGCGCGGGCTGGCGATCACGCCATCGGCCCCGGCTTCCAGCGCGCGGGCGGCGCGGGTCGTGGTGATTTCGGCCAGATCGCCCGGCACGATCAGCCCGGCATCCAGATCGGCGCGGTCGAGCGAGGTCAGGATGGTCACGGCGAGGATTTTCAGATCCTTGCCTTTCGCCCCTTCCTTGGCCGCGCGCACGACATGGGGGTCGCCATGCACAGTCAGGAAATCGAGATCATATTGCGCGATTCCGCGCACCGCCGCCTCGACCGTGGCGCCGATGTCGAAGAATTTCATGTCGAGGAAGATGCGCTTGCCATGTTCCTGCTTCAGCTCGTTGGCGAGCGCGAGCCCGCCTCCGGTCAGCATCCCCAGCCCGATTTTGTAGAAGCTGACAGCATCACCAAGCTTTTCGGCAAGCTCGAGTCCCACCAGTGCATTCGGCACGTCAAGCGCCACGATCAGACGATCGTCCATCCTAAAATCCCCGCAATTCCAGCAAACGGCCTGCTTATAAGGGGGAACCGAAGCCCTTGAAAGGCCGTTCTGTTCTGCCCATCTGAAGGTCAAGGCCCGACCGGGACCGTGCCTCTTGAAGGGCGGTCTCAAGCGGGTGCCAGGAAAGGGAAATTTTCATGGATATGGAAAAATTCACCGAGCGTTCTCGGGGATTTCTGCAAGCTGCGCAAACGATTGCCATCCGCGAAGGGAACCAACGCGTTGTTCCCGAGCACCTTCTCAAAGCACTGATGGATGATGAGCAGGGCTTCGCCTCGAACCTGATTTCGCGCGCCGGTGGCGATGCGGGGGCGGTGCGTCAGGCCGCCGATCTGGCGGTGTCGAAGCTGCCCAAGGTCTCGGGCGGGGACGGTCAGGTTTATGTCGATCCGTCGATGGTGCGCGTGCTCGATGAGGCGGAAAAGCTGGCCAAAAAGGCCGGCGACAGCTTCGTGCCCGCCGAGCGCATTCTGACCGCTTTGGCGGTTGCCAATACCAATGCACGGGATTCGCTGACCTCGGGTCACGTCACTGCGCAAAACCTCAACACCGCGATCAATGACATCCGCAAGGGTCGCACCGCCGACAGCGCCAGCGCCGAGGACAGTTTCGAGGCGCTCTCGAAATATGCCCGCGATCTGACCGCCGCCGCTGAAGAGGGCAAGATCGACCCGATCATTGGCCGGGACGAGGAAATTCGTCGCGCCATGCAGGTGCTCAGCCGCCGCACCAAGAACAACCCGGTGCTGATCGGCGAGCCGGGCGTCGGGAAAACCGCGATTGCCGAGGGTCTGGCTTTGCGTATCGTCGATGGCGATGTGCCCGAAAGCCTGCGCAACAAGAAGCTGATGGCGCTGGATATGGGCGCTTTGATCGCCGGGGCGAAATATCGCGGCGAATTCGAAGAGCGTCTGAAAGCGATCCTCAAGGAAATCGAGAATGCCGCCGGAGAGATCATTCTCTTCATCGACGAGCTGCACACGCTGGTCGGTGCGGGCAAGACCGATGGCGCGATGGATGCCGCCAACCTGATCAAGCCTGCGCTTGCTCGGGGGGAACTCCATTGCGTTGGCGCGACCACCTTGGATGAGTATCGGAAATATATCGAGAAGGACGCGGCTTTGGCCCGTCGCTTCCAGCCGGTTCTGGTCGAAGAGCCGACGGTTGCCGATACGATCTCGATCCTGCGCGGCATCAAAGAGAAATATGAGCTGCACCACGGCGTCCGCATCAGCGATGCTGCGCTGGTGGCGGCGGCGACGCTCTCGAACCGCTATATCACCGACCGCTTCCTGCCCGATAAAGCGATCGACCTGGTCGATGAGGCCGCGTCGCGGCTGCGGATGGAGGTGGACAGCAAGCCCGAAGAGCTCGACGCGCTGGATCGCCAGATCCTGCAGATGCAGATCGAGGCTGAGGCGCTGAAGAAGGAAGATGACAGCGGCTCGAAGGATCGGCTTGAAAAGCTCGAAAAGCAGCTGTCGGAGCTGACCGAGAAATCGGCAACGATGACCGCCAAATGGCAGGCCGAACGCGACAAGCTGGAAGGCTCGCGCAACCTGAAAGAGCAGCTCGACAAGGCGCGGGCCGAGCTCGATCAGGCCAAACGCGAGGGCAATCTCGCGAAGGCGGGCGAGCTGTCTTATGGCATCATTCCGGGGCTCGAGAAAAAGCTCGCGGAATCGGAAGGCAATGACGAAGGCCCGATGGTCGCCGAAGCCGTCCGCCCCGAGCAGATCGCCGAGGTGGTCGAGCGCTGGACCGGCATCCCGACCTCGAAAATGCTCGAGGGCGAGAAAGAGAAGCTTCTCAAGATGGAGGAGGTTCTGGGCAAGCGCGTCATCGGCCAGTCCGAGGCGGTCACCGCTGTCGCCAATGCCGTGCGCCGGGCACGGGCGGGTCTGAACGATCCGAACCGGCCCTTGGGCAGCTTCCTCTTTCTTGGCCCGACCGGCGTCGGCAAGACCGAGCTGACCAAAGCCATCGCCGAATATATGTTCGACGATGACAGCGCGATGGTGCGGATCGACATGTCCGAGTTCATGGAGAAACATTCGGTCGCCCGCCTGATTGGCGCGCCTCCGGGCTATGTTGGCTATGATGAGGGCGGGGTTCTGACCGAGGCGGTGCGTCGGCGGCCCTATCAGGTGATCCTCTTCGACGAGGTCGAAAAGGCGCATCCGGACGTCTTCAACGTGCTCTTGCAAGTGCTGGACGACGGGGTTCTGACCGATGGTCAGGGCCGGACGGTGGATTTCAAGCAGACGCTGATCATCCTGACCTCGAACCTCGGCGCGCAGGCTTTGTCGACGCTGCCGGATGGCGCGGACAGTTCGGATGCGCGCTCGCAGGTGATGGATGCGGTGCGGGCCCATTTCCGCCCCGAATTCCTGAACCGTCTGGACGAGATCATCATCTTCCACCGCCTGACGCGCGCGAATATGGACGGGATCGTCACGATCCAGCTGTGGCTGCTCGAACAGCGGCTGGAGCAGCGCCATATCACGCTCGACCTTGATGATGACGCGCGGGAATGGCTGGCGAATGAGGGCTATGACCCGGTCTTTGGCGCACGTCCGCTGAAACGGGTGATCCAGCGCAGCCTGCAAAACCCCTTGGCCGAGATGATCCTCTCGGGCGAGGTTCTGGACGGGCAGACGGTCAAGGTCACCGCCGGTCCCGAAGGTCTGCAGGTCGGCAACCGTCTGGCCAGCAGCGATCGTCTGGGCTCGGGCGGCGAGCGTCCGGCGCATACGCCGCTGCAATAAGCCCTGTTTTGCCAGAACAGATCCCCGGTCGAAAGGCCGGGGATTTTTCGTTGCTGCCGTCCCCCTGCGAAAAAATGCTCAGCATTCGATGCAGTCTTCACGCCAGATGGCGCAGCGCCGTGAACCATGTCAGAACTAGCGCGTTCAAAGGTTTACGTTCTCCTGAAAGGCGCTGCCTGACCATGTCCCAGATCCTGACCGTCCCGACCCAGCCCATCGAGGGGCAGAAGCCCGGCACCTCGGGCCTTCGGAAAAAGACCCGCATCTTCATGGGGCGGCATTACCTCGAAAACTTTACGCAATCACTCTTTGACGCCGTGGGCGGCGTTCAGGATAAAGTGTTGGTGCTGGGCGGCGACGGGCGCTTTTTCAATGATCGCGCGGTGCAGGTCATTCTGCGCATGGCAGCGGCAAGCGGCGCGGCTCGGGTGATCGTGGGGCAGGGGGGCATTCTCTCGACCCCGGCGGCCTCGCATCTGATCCGCCTGCGCGGCGCGGATGGCGGGATCATTTTGTCGGCCAGCCACAATCCCGGCGGGATCGATGAAGATTTCGGGATGAAATACAATGGCGCGAATGGCGGTCCGGCCCCCGAAAGCCTGACCGACAAGATGTTCGCGCGCTCGCAAGAGCTGACGGAATACCGCATTCTCGAGGCGCAGGACATCGAGCTGAACCGCCTGGGCGAGCAGGCCTTGGCCGGGCTGGTGGTCGAGGTGGTCGATCCGGTCGCGGATTACGCCACGTTGATGGAGAGCCTTTTCGATTTCGACGCGATCCGTTCCTTGATCGCCGGCGGCACGCGCCTCAGCTTTGACGCGATGCATGCCGTGACCGGCCCCTATGCGCGCGAAATCATCGAGACCCGTCTGGGCGCGCCCAAAGGCACGGTTCTCAATGCCCAGCCTTTGCCGGATTTCGGCGGCGGCCATCCCGATCCGAACCCGGTCTGGGCGAAAGAGCTGATGGATCAGATGTTCGCCGCCGATGGCCCGGATTTTGGCGCGGCTTCGGACGGGGATGGCGACCGCAATATGATCGTGGGCAAGGGCGCCTATGTCTCGCCCTCGGACAGTCTGGCGATTCTGGCGGCGAATGCCCGTCTCGCGCCTGGCTATGCCAAGGGGCTGGCCGGGGTCGCGCGGTCGATGCCGACCAGTCGCGCGGTGGACCGCGTCGCTGCCAAGGCCGGGCTGGAGTGCCACGAGACCCCGACCGGCTGGAAATTCTTCGGCAATCTGCTGGATGCGGGCCGGGTGACGCTCTGCGGCGAGGAAAGCTTCGGCACCGGCTCGGATCATGTCCGCGAGAAGGACGGGCTTTGGGCCGTGCTGCTTTGGCTGAACATTCTGGCGGTCAAGCGCCAGTCGGTGGCCGAGCTGTTGCGCGAACATTGGGCCGAATATGGCCGCACCTATTACTCGCGCCACGATTACGAGGCGGTGGCGAGCGATCGCGCGAATGCCTTGGTTGAGCGGCTGCGCGGGCTTTTGGCGGGCCTGCCCGGACAAAGCTTTGCCGGTCTGACCGTCGAGGCGGCGGATGACTTCGCCTATCTCGATCCGGTCGACGGCTCGACCTCGAAGCAGCAGGGGATTCGCGTGCTCTTTACCAATGGCGCGCGCGTGGTGATGCGGCTGTCGGGCACGGGAACCGAGGGCGCGACGCTGCGGGTCTATCTGGAAAGCTACGAGACCGATCCGGCCCAGCACGGGCTTGATGCGCAAGAGGCGCTGGCCCCGGTGATCGCCGCTGCCGAAGAGCTGGCGCAGATCCGCGACTTCACCGGCCGCAGTCAGCCCGACGTGACGACCTGACACCACCGCCGCGCTGGTCCCAACGGGCTGGCGCGGCGTTTTCACGTGGAACACCCCAGCCGCGACGCCGCGCATCGGCATTGGTCGTGACCGCGCCGCATCTCGCTTGCGCAGCGCAGAGGAGGGCCGCACACTCCTGTTTGTCGGCAGGCCGTCCGGGTGCCGTCGCCTGCTCCCTCTGGCCCTTCTGTCGAGACCTGAATGCTGCTTGTT
>NC_022041.1:72500-155000 GCF_000444995.1 Paracoccus aminophilus JCM 7686
TGCCTCTTTTGCTTTGCAAAAAGTAACAGAGGCAATGTTCTGACTGTGAAGCCGGGCTGTAAGGCATCCGGTGGAGTGATCAGAAGTGAGAATGTTGACATGAGTAGCGACAAACAGGGTGAGAGACCCTGTCGCCGAAAGTCCAAGGGTTCCTGCTTAAAGCTAATCTGAGCAGGGTAAGCCGGCCCCTAAGGCGAGGCCGAAAGGCGTAGTCGATGGGAACCAGGTTAATATTCCTGGGCCAGGAGATGGTGACGGATCCCAGAGGTAGTTCATCCTTATCGGATTGAATGGGCTGCTGAGGGGTTCCTGGAAATAGCCCTCCACAAGACCGTACCCTAAACCGACACAGGTGGACTGGTAGAGAATACCAAGGCGCTTGAGAGAACCACATTTAAGGAACTCGGCAAAATACCTCCGTAAGTTCGCGAGAAGGAGGCCCCGTTTGTAGGCAACTATAGGCGGGGGGCACAAATCAGGGGGTGGCGACTGTTTACTAAAAACACAGGGCTCTGCGAAGTCGTAAGACGACGTATAGGGTCTGACGCCTGCCCGGTGCCGGAAGGTTAAAAGGAGGAGTGCAAGCTCTGAATTGAAGCCCCGGTAAACGGCGGCCGTAACTATAACGGTCCTAAGGTAGCGAAATTCCTTGTCGGGTAAGTTCCGACCTGCACGAATGGCGTAACGACTTCCCCGCTGTCTCAAATGTGGACTCAGCGAAATTGAATTGTCTGTGAAGATGCAGACTTCCCGCGGTTAGACGGAAAGACCCCATGCACCTTTACTATAGCTTCGCACTGGCATCAGGATTGTGATGTGCAGGATAGGTGGTAGGCGCTGAAACCGGGACGCCAGTTCCGGTGGAGCCATCCTTGAGATACCACCCTTCGCACTCTTGATGTCTAACCGCGGTCCGTTATCCGGATCCGGGACCCTGCGTGGTGGGTAGTTTGACTGGGGCGGTCGCCTCCCAAAGAGTAACGGAGGCGCGCGAAGGTTGGCTCAGAGCGGTCGGAAATCGCTCGTTGAGTGCAATGGCAGAAGCCAGCCTGACTGCAAGACTGACAAGTCGAGCAGAGACGAAAGTCGGCCATAGTGATCCGGTGGTCCCGAGTGGAAGGGCCATCGCTCAACGGATAAAAGGTACGCTGGGGATAACAGGCTGATGATGCCCAAGAGTCCATATCGACGGCATCGTTTGGCACCTCGATGTCGGCTCATCTCATCCTGGGGCTGGAGCAGGTCCCAAGGGTACGGCTGTTCGCCGTTTAAAGAGGTACGTGAGCTGGGTTTAGAACGTCGTGAGACAGTTCGGTCCCTATCTGCCGTGGGTGTAGGATACTTGAGAGGAGTTGCCCCTAGTACGAGAGGACCGGGGTGAACGTTCCACTGGTGGACCAGTTGTCGTGCCAACGGCAGTGCTGGGTAGCTATGAACGGACAGGATAAACGCTGAAGGCATCTAAGCGTGAAGCCCCCCTCAAAACAAGGTATCCCTTGAGAGCCGTGGAAGACCACCACGTCGATAGGCCAGAGGTGTAAGCGCAGCAATGCGTTCAGCTGACTGGTACTAATGGCTCGATAGGCTTGATTTGATCCGGAAGAAGACAGACCTGTCTAAACTTCCAAAAGCATCAATACTTGGACAAACCGATCCCGAAAGGGAAACGCCGATTGCTTCTTTCCTGGTCTGGTGGCCAAAGCACGAGCGAAACACCCGATCCCATCCCGAACTCGGCAGTTAAGCGCCGTCGCGCCAATGGTACTGCGTCCTAAGACGTGGGAGAGTAGGTCACCGCCAGACCTGGTAAGAAGCAAACATATCTCTCATAAACGATGATAAAAAAAAGCGCCGCAAAACCAGCAGCGCAACCGGCGCGGGGTAGAGCAGCCCGGTAGCTCGTCAGGCTCATAACCTGAAGGTCACAGGTTCAAATCCTGTCCCCGCAACCAAATCCAAATATAGATACAGAACAACCTCGCTCCGCGGGGATGTCCTTGTTCGTCGTCCTCGCGAAATAAGCCGAAGCCTCAAAGCTTGAGGACGGCTGATAGGCACATCCCCATGCAGATGCGTGGTCGTAGGATGGCATCCCGAAGCACATCCACGAAAAAAGACGCCCATCCACGCGGTCGGGCGCCCTCAAGGTACAGAGCACAGCCTCACACCGCCGTCAGACCATAACGCTCCCGGATCGTCTCACCCGACCTATAGGCATCACGGAAAACGCCGCGAAGAGATGCCGGTGGGCCGAGATCATATTCGTGCACCCCGAGAGCATCGGCTCGGAGGAACGCGCACTCAGAACCAACCGATCCACCGCCGAAACACCCGCAAACACGCAGCCTCGAGGATTCCGGGCTTTCCTTTCGTTATGTTTGGTGAGATATAACGAAACCGATGTAGGTGCAGGATGCCTGGCAGGTCCGTCTCGGGGGCCCGGCGGGACCGGATGTGAACATGGCGCGATTTGTCATCTATACCCGCAGCGGCCCCGAGGATCTCGGGCGAGCCGATGTCAGCCTCGCGGCGCAGAACCGCGATATCGAGCTGTATCTGGCCGATTACGTCAGCGCGCCGGATATTCTGGGCCATTATTGTGACCGCCTGACCAGCATCGAGGAGCGCGCGCGCAATCTCGATACGGCGCTCTCGCTCTGTCAGGAGACGGGAGCGACGCTTCTGGTCGCGCGCACCGACCGTTTGCCCTTCGACGATATGGGATTCGCCCCGTTTTTTGCCAATGCGGGTCTGGCCTTGCGGGTAGCCTCGCTGCCCGACGCGCCGAAATCCGAGCTTCTGGTTTTTGCCCGGCTGCAGGCGCAAGAGCGGCGTTTCGATCATCGGCAGGCGCGGCAGGCGTTACCCGATGAGATTACCACGCGTCAGACCTATCAACGCCCGCGTGGCCACGACCAGATCGAGCAGATCGCCCGGATCGCGCTGCCCCTGCGCCACCGTGGCGCGACCATGGGCGATATTGCCTCCGAGCTGAACCGCGCCGGGATCACCACGGCGCGCGGAGCGGCCTGGCGGGCAACCAATGTCTCGCGGATTCTCAGCTATCTTGAGACCAATCCGGCGACGTGAAGCGCCGCCTTGCGCCGTTCCGGCGGGAAAGCCCCAGCGATGTCTCACCTCTCGGACGCCGAGCTTCAGCGCATTCTCAACGACGATTGCCCCTATTCGGACCCGACCACCGAGGGTCTCGGCATTGCCAATGTCGTCGCTCAGGCAAGTCTGACGGCGCGCTATGATATGACGGTCTGCGCCAGTGAAGAGGCCGCGCGGATGTTCGAGCTGGTCGGTGCGCGGGCCGAGATCCGCGTTCCGACCGGCGGTTTCGCTCCGACGGGCACCTGCTTGCTGCAAGTCGAGGGCTCTGCGGCGGCGCTGCATCGCAGCTACAAGATGGCGCAGACCCTGATGGAGATTCTGTCGGGAATGGCCAGCTCTGCCCGCGCGATCGTTCAGGCCGCCGAGGCGGTGCGTCCCGATATTCGCGTGGCCTGCACCCGCAAGCATATGCCCGGCATGAAGACAGCCGCGCTGCGTGCGATCGAGGCCGGCGGCGCGGTGCCCCATCGCCTGGGCCTTTCCGATTTCGTGCTGATCTTTGAAGAGCACCGCACGCTTCTCGATGCCCAGATCCCGCTCGCCCGCCATTTCGCCCGGCTGCGTGCGCATTCGCCCGAGCGGCGGCTGGCGGTCGAGGCCTCGGGCGTGATCGAGGCCGTCGCCTTTGCCGAAGCCGGGGCCGAAATCGTGCAGGTCGACAAGGCCTCGCCCGAGGAGATCGCCGAAATCGCGCGCTGCTTTGATCTCTTGCCACAGCGCCCGCTGCTGGCAGCGGCGGGCGGGATCAATGCGGGGAATGCGGCCGCTTATACGGCGGCGGGCGCGGATATTCTGGTGACCTCCGCGCCTTATTATGCACCGCCCAAGGATGTGAAGGTGCGCATCTTTCCGCGTTAATCCGGCACAGCCTGCCCGAGCGAGGCCGAGCCGGGCTCGGGCTTGGGTTCGGGCACCTCGCCCTCTTCCCCGGTCATCACCGCAACGATATCGGCGGCCATCGTGCCCAGAAGCTCGATCTCTTCGTCGTCCAATTTGCGCGGCTCGGTGTCGAGCAGACACAAAGCGCCCAGCACATGGCCTTTGTTCGTGGTCAGCGGCGCGCCTGCATAAAAGCGGGTATGCCACAGCCGGATCGCAGGATGTTCGGCGAAATGCGGATCGCGCTCGGTGTCATTGACGACAAGGGTTTCGCCCGAGGCAACGACATGGTCGCAGATCGCATCATCGCGCGGCATGACGATCATCTCGGTGCCGTCACGCGTCAGCTCGCCGGGCAGCTCCATGCTTTGGCCGACGATGAACTCGCGATCGGCGTCGATCGCCGAGATCACCGCGAAACGGACGTTGAAGACATCGGCGGCGCGCTTGGCCAAAGCGTCGAGCTCATCGCGGGCATGGCCGTCGAGAATGTCGGTCTCGAGCAGCGCCTCGACCCGCGCGGCGTCGTTTTCCGGCGCATCTGCGATCAGGGCCTGCTCGGCGATTTCGGGCGAGATCATGCGCGCGATCCGGCGCACCGCCTCGTCGACCGAGGCCACGACCTCATCGGCGCCTAGCGCGCGGATCTGGTCGGGGTCCAGCAGCGTTTCCGGCGCGTTCCAAAGCGCGAGCACGATCTTGCGGCCGGGCCAGCGTTGGCGAAGACGGCGGCAGAAGCTGCGGATCGAGCTTTCGGGATCGCGGCTGAAATAGCTCAGACAGATGATCTCGATCCCGTCGAGATCCAGCTTATCGACATAGCGCGAGGTCAGCGCGCCCTCGCGCCGCTCGGTCGCGGGCAGGCCTTCGAGCGAAAGCGCATGGCTCAGCATCTCGCAGGCGATGCTGTCGACCTCCCATTTGCCGCCGATACAGGCGATGCGCGGGCGGGTCTGACCAGCCGCAGGCGGCGGATAATCGGCGCGCAGATCTTCGAGCAGCAGATCCATGCCATTCGCGACGCGCAGCCGGTGCTCGGCGCGGGCATTGCCCAGAAAATCGTCGCTGGCCTGCCGCAGCACCGCGATGCCGGTGTCGCTGTAAAAGCCCGCGACATCGCCGTCTTCGATGGTGTCCTCGACGATGGTCAGCGCATCATCCGGATCATCCGCCAGCAGGCGTTGATAGATCCGGGTTGGCACATCCAGCACCGGGGCAGAGCCCAGCAAGGTCTCAAGGAACTGCAATTGCGGCAGATAGCGCCCAACCACCAGCAAGCAGACGGTCAGCGGCGTCGACAGCACCAGCCCGACCGGCCCCCAAAGCGCTGTCCAGAAGGTCGCCGCCGCAATGAGCGAGATCGCCGACAGACCCGTCGTGGTGCCATAAAGCAGCGGCTCGATGATATTGCCGCTCACGAGCTCCAGAAAGACGATCAGGATCGTCGTCCAGATCACCATATCCCAGCCCGGATCGACGGCGAAGGCCAGACCGATCGGAAAGATCGCCGAGAGCATCGAGCCGATATAGGGGATGAAGCGCATGAAGGCCGCGAAGACCGCCCAAAGCAACCAGCCCGGAACGCCGAGATACCAAAGCCCGAGCCCCAGAGGCAGCGCATAGGTGACGTTCACGATGATCTGCATCAGCAGATATTTCGAGATCCGCGTCCCGGCTTCGTCCAGCGCATCGGTCGAGCGATGAAGATTGCCGCCCATGAGCCGCAACAGCCGGTCGCGCAGATCTCCGCTGTCGAGCAAGACCAGAAAGACGAAGACCAGCACGATCCCCGCCGTGGCCAAGGGCGACAGCGCGGGGATCAGCCAGTCTTTCGCGGTCTGGAAGGGCGAGGTCGCGGCGGGAACAACCTCGACCTTGCTCACACCCGCAGTCTCGGGGCTGCCCTGAACCGCCTGCGTGACCTCTTTCTGGACGGTGTTGACCGTCTCCAGCGCGCCGTCAAAGACCCCCGGACCGCGCATTTGCTGGGCCAGCGAGTCGATCTTGGTGCGGATCGTTGTCTGATAGGTCGGCAGTTGCGCGCTGAGCGTGCGGACCTGAGAGCCGACCAATGTGCCGATCCCGGCGATGACGATGCCGACGGTCAGCATCACCAGACCGACCGCGAGCAGCCGCGACAGGCCGCGTCGCGCCAGCCAGTTGACCAGCGGACTCAGCACAAAGCTGATGAGAAAGGCGATGGCCAGCGGGATCAGGACGCCCTTGCCGACATAGAGCGTGCCGATGAGGATCGTGACGATCACCAGCGCGGCGGCGAGTTTCACGACATCGGTCTGGTCACTGCGGAAGGTCGGGACTTGGCCGTCAGAGCGAGGATCTTGCGTCATTGCGGCTCTCAGCAGGGAAGGGGTATGAAGACCAACGGCGCGGTGCACGAAATAGTTGCATCCCACGCGCGCTTTGGTCCGAGGGGGGCGACTTGCCATTTTGCCGCGATAGGTCGATAACCCGCGCCTTGGCTCAATCCTGCGAAAGATCTGCGCTTGTCCCCCCCGCTCTCCGCGCCGCTCACCACCGTTTCAGGCATGATCGAGGCCGGGCTCGCCCAACCGGATGAAGCTGCGCGTCTTGAAGAGGTCGCGGCAGAGTTCCGGCTGCGGATCTCGGCGGAAATGCATGGCGCGGTGCGGGCAGGCGATCCGCGCGACCCGGTTGCGGCGCAATTCGTGCCCGATGCGCGCGAGCTGCAGATCCGCCCCGAAGAGCTCGCCGATCCGATTGGCGACGAGGCCCATAGCCCGGTTCCCGGCCTCACCCATCGCTATCCCGACCGCGTCATCTTGCATGTGACGCACAGCTGCGAGGTCTATTGCCGCTTCTGCTTCCGCCGCGAGGTCGTGGGCGAGGATGGCGCGCTGCCCGAGCCGCAGCTTGACGCTGCGCTGGCCTATATCGCGGCCACCCCGGCCATTCGCGAGGTCATTCTAACCGGCGGTGATCCGATGGTCTTTTCGGCGCGGCGCATGGCCGGGCTGATGGCGCGGCTGGGCGCGATTGCCCATCTCGATCTTCTGCGCATTCACACTCGGGTGCCGGTCGTGGCCCCGCATCGGATCGACGCGGCGATGATTGCCGCGCTCAGATCCGCCGGGCGCCCGGTCTGGTTGGTGATCCACACCAATCACGCGCAAGAGCTGACCGAGGCCGCTGCTCAGGCGCTGAACCGGCTGGCCGATGCCGGGATCCCGCTTTTGTCGCAAAGCGTGCTGCTGAAGGGGATCAATGCCGATCCGGCCAGCCTTGAAGACCTGTTTCGCGCGCTGCTGCGGTTGCGGGTGAAGCCCTATTATCTGCATCATTGCGATTTGGCCCGGGGCACCGGCCATTTCCGCACGACCATCGCGGAAGGCCGCGCGATCATCGCGGCTTTGCGTGGGCGGCTGTCCGGCACGGCTTTGCCGACCTATGTGCTCGACCTGCCAGGAGGCTATGGCAAAGTGCCACTCATGCAACAAGATGTTGTTGAGGTCTTGCCGGGTCTATACAAAATCCGCGATTGGCAGGGCCGCGAGCACGAATATCGCGATCCCGAGCCGCTTAATTCGGCAGATTGACCGGCTCCAGCGCGGGTTTGCCGCCCTGATCGGTGACGCGAAAGCTCAACCCGGCCTCGGCGGGATAGGGAACCGTGCCGCGCACGGTGCCGTCGTCCAGACTGACGATCTCGACCTCCATGCTTTGCCCATCAGAGTGGCGGATCAGCAGGTTCTTTTCCTCGATGTCGAAAAAGACCGTATCCACCTCAAATCTTGCGTTGATCTCCAGATCCGTCAACAAGATATAGTCCTGAAGCCGCAAAGCCTCGCCTTCGCCGCTGTCCAGAGTGACGCCGTATCTGCCCGTCGGCGAGACCACGATGACATTGCGGTTGTCGTCCGGCACCGCCAGCCCGTCCTGACCGATCATCACCCGGACAAAGCCCGGCCCGTCCTGTTGCGGCGCAAAGAAACGCGTGCCGTCGCAGGACAATTGCGCGAGCTCCAGCACGTTCGGCAGCAGCGAGGGGTCCTTCACCGGATTGCCGTCATAAAGATCGGTGAGCGGGAAATCCTCGGCCGCGACAAAGCTGTCGCTGTCGAGCAATTGCAGATGCCCCGCCTCGGTGAGGAAGGGCAGGAGGCTCAGACATTGGGTTTGGCCCGCGCCGGGCAAAAAGCGCAGGCCGGGCAGGCGCTTTCGTTCCTTGCCCTTGAGGTCGAGCACCACGGCATCCGCGCCGTCCTGACGAATGGCGCAGCTGCCCGCGCAAGCCATCCAAGCCGGACCGCCCGCGATCTGTGCCGCGCGCTGATCCGAGCACGCGCGCTGAGCGCCAAGATCCGCGCCGTCGCAAGGGGCGCTTGTCTGCGCATGAACCGGGGGGACCATCAGGAACAGCGCCGCTATTGCCCCGAGGCCGGCGGCTCGGCGCGCGGCACTCCGGGATCCAGACGTTGGGCGATCTGCTCTTTCGTCAATGCGGTGACGGGTTCGACCACGCTCGTCCATGCCTGTCCTTTCAACCGGAACTTGTTCACGATCTTCTTGGCGGTGTTGCTATAGGCGCCGCTGGTGTCCCCATTGTAATAGACATGGCGGCCGCGGTCACCTGTCGGACCGTTGCGCTCGTTTTCGGCGGCGCTGTAGGTCGGCCTCGCGCCTTCGCCGACGCGGGCATTCATCCGCGCCTCCGTCCCGCCGCCGGGCGAGATCACGCCATCGCCGTTCTTGCCCTGAAACTTGCGGATCGCGGCAATCGTCGGATCATTCGGATCAGCAGAGTTGATCGCGGCTCCGGGCGCGCCGGTATATTCGCCGGTGCGGATCAGCACCTCCTGCACCGCGCGGACATCGGCGGCGGCATTGGCGCCGTTCAGCCCGACCGAGCCGGTCAGTTTCAGCGTGCCATAGATCGAATCGGTGCTGGCGAGCGTGCCATTCGGGTCGTTCAGGATCAGCCATTCGGAATGGCCGTCGTGTTTGACGACCGCGCCAATGACGATCATCACATGGCCGTCGGTGGCATAGGTCGAGGTGACCGCGGGCACGCCTCGGGCGGCAAGCTCGGTCAGCGCATCGGCATAGGGGCCCGGAATGGTCTCGACATCGGCGCCGGCGGGGCCGTTGCCGACCGTGAAGCTGCTTGGGTTCGAGGCATCGGCCAGATCCTTCATCGCGCCGCGCAAATTGCCCCAATCCTGCCAGGGGCGGGGGAAGGCGCTGAGGCTGAAGGTCTTGGGCGCGCGCGCATAGCTGCGCTGCATGATGTCGAGCCGGTCCATCGCGGTGCGGGTGACCTTGCCCGCCTTGTCGGTCTCGGTCTTCTGGATGTTCCAGTAGCGCGCCTGCATTTCAGCCGAGCTTGGCATACACAGGATCGAGCCCGACGAGGCGACGCCATTGATCGAATCGCTGCGGTCGTTCTGGTTGCGATAGGGCACGGTCAGCGACAGCGTCGCCAGTTTGACGCGGACATGGATCTCGAAAATCCCGCCCGGCCCGACGGTGACCAGATCGCTGCCCGCATAGCTGTCGGTGAAATCCTTGTCGCCGGGAAAGCCACCCTCGCCCGAGCCGAAGACATCCTGCACCTTCGAGATGAAGTTCCGCGCCGCGCCTCCGGTGGCGCGTTTGGCCTGCGCGTCGATCCCGGTGATTTCCAGCGTGAACTCTTCGCGCTTCACGCGGCGGTCGGAGTTTTCATAGACCGCCTTGAGCCGCAGCGCGCCATTGCAAGCCGAGGCAGTGCCGCGCAGTTCGCCCTTTTCCGTGGTCACGCCCAGCCGGGTGCCGTCGACGCTGACCGTGACGCCCTTGACCGGGACCGCCCCGGCGCGGGTTTCAGTGGTGACGACCAAAGTGACCGGGCAGGGGGTGACATCCGCGCCGACCTCGGTGTTCGAGGTCTGGGCCAGCCATTGCTCGAGCCGGCTGTTGTCGGCGCGCCCGCCCGGCACCGGAATCCCGATGCGCCGCGCGGCATTGCCGGTCGTTTGGCCAAGGCTGCCCAGGAGGTCGCCGAGCATATCCCCGATGCCTCTGTTGCCGGTCTGCGCTTCAGCCATTCGATGTCTCTTCGGTTAGCGGTTCCAGGGTCAGAAGCTGCCGGATGGCGCTGGCGACCAAGGCAGAACGTTCGGCGGGGGCGGCATGGCGTTGGGCGAAGGCCTGAGAGAGTTGGCGATATCGCGGATCGTGGAAGAAGTAGATCCCGAGATGAAGCGAAAACACTGAGAACATTACCGCCACATCCGCAGGCATTTGTTGCTGCACGATATTCCGATTTAGCAAATCGCAAAACCATTCCAATGCCCTGAGCGGAAAAATAGCCGTTCGATCGGGCCAAGCTTCGCGCAGAACAGCAACCTGCATGTCCCGCGGAAGCTCATAGGTTGAAATCGGATTGCTCTCCAGCAGGCCGAGCATATCCTGACAGGCGAGCAACAGCCGTGCGGGCTCGCTGGCCTCGACCGCAGCGATTCGCTGCCAGCGGCTGGCGAAGGGCATCATCGCCGCCGGATCGGGCGCGCGCCGCAGCTGGTCATTGTCATCCGACCAGCCCGCGCGGCGCAATTCGCTTTGATAGAGCGGGTTGGCCTCGAAGGCGTAACCGCACAGCACCGAGATCGCGAGATAGCTCAGATGTTCGCGGCTGCGCGCGATGCCAAGGCTGCGCGAGCGCTCCAGGCAGGCGCGGGCAAAGTCGCGGCGCAGCTCGGACGTGGCCAGAAGCGGGTCGTCATCATAGGCGAAGTCGAGAAATTGCTCGGCCTCGGTCAAATATTGCTCGACCAGCTCGTCCCGGCTGGCGCGACGCGCGTCCTCTGACAGGATGTCCACGAGTTTCAGGGCGCAGTCTCCATCAACGCGGGGGGAGGGGGAGACATGCCGGGCGCGGACAGGCTTTGGGAAACGATCAGGCAAGCGCCCTCGCGCGGCACCGGGGCGATCAGAACCGGGCAGGGACGAAAGAAGGCGGCGGCGCTGGGAAGATCGCGGCTGAGATAGAGCATTCGGATCGAAATGGCTTCCCAGAAGCGGAAATAGATCCACTTTCCGGCCTCGTCCTCGATCCGGGTGAATTTGCGGAAATGACGCCAAAGCTCGTGCAGGCCAAGCGTCGAGGTGAAGTAAAGCGCGGGCGCAAGATCCCACAGCCCGACAGGCCCCTCGCCTTGGGTGAACAGGCGGCGGGTCAGCCGGTTTTCCTGATCGAGCGCGACAAGCCAGGGCGCGACATGGCCCCAGGTTTCCTGCGCGGCGCCCTTGAACAGGCAGCGATGCGGCAGGCCGCTGGTCTCAAGCGTTTCGGACAGATTGACCAGCTTGGCCGCGTCGAGAATGGCATAGGCCCGCGGCGTGCCTTCAGGCATTTCCGGGGACGGGGGCCGCTCGGGCGGGAAGAGCAGGGGCTCGAGGAGGTCGATCACCGCGCGCTTGGGAAAGGACCCAAGCTGCTCGTCCAGAGGCGATAGCCCCTCGAGCCGGGTCATGGACAATCCCATAGGCGGCAGCGTTACCGCTTGCGCCCGAGACCACCAGGCCTCCTGTCCACCTCCCTCTGGCACCGACATGCCGCCATCCGTTGCAAAATTTCTGGCGATAACCATAGCAGTGGCGACCGGCTACAACAAGGAAGTTGCGGACAAATTACGCAAATGACGGGGCGGAGTTCACCCCTAGAGACCGGTCAAAGGGGTGGCGCGGACCACCTCCCAGACGAGTTCCTGCATCCTCTGCGCGAGTTCGGGGCTGGGCGCGGTCGCCGGGCTGCCGTCAGCGCGCTGCAACGCATGGGGCAGGCCGACCGGCGACTTGCCATAGATCACCGCATAATGAGTCAGCGCGACCAGATAATTGCCCAGATCGTTCAGATGGATCGGGTCGGGTTTGCCGTCAGGCGAGATCGCGAAGAGGTCGCGGCGGGTCCTCAGTTCCGCGATACCCTCGGGCGTGGCCTCGGCCTCGGTGACGACGCGGGCCATGACCTGCCCGGCCGGGATCAGCCAGACCGGCTTTTTCGCGGCCCGCGCCGCAGGCCAGAGCAGATTCGGCACCCACATTGCCTGAAGATCCTCGGGCAGCCGCGCCAGCCAATCCGGCCCGGCGTCGAGCGCGTGCCAGCTTTCGTAAAGAAAGACCTCGATCTCGGGATTGCCCGCCACCGCCTCGGCCGCCCATTTCGCGGCATAGCTGCGGCTGTCGTGATAGCGAATCGCATCCTTGAGCGTGACCATTTCGGTCATCACGAAAGCATCATAGTCGCCGCTGGCCAGCGCCTGATGGGCATCGCGGGAAAAGGGCGTCGCGTTTTCCTGCTCGAAGCCGTTGATCTTCAGATCGGGCTCGAAATGCTCGCGCAGGCTGGTGCCCCAGCCCAGCTGCAGGCGGTAGTCATGGCCCTCTCCGGCAAGCTGGGACAGCATGGCGGGCATGTCACGGCCGACAAGGCTATGGCCGAGCTGAACGAGCTTGCGCGGCCCGGGCGGGATGTCGCGTTTGTGCTGGTAGAGCGCCTGCACATCCTCGCCGGTGTCGCGCGGGCGGGCATCGGCTTTCGGGCGCAGGACCAGAAAGAGCGCGGCTCCGATCAGGCAGAGCGT
Organism: Paracoccus aminophilus JCM 7686; assembly: GCF_000444995.1. Lineage (NCBI taxonomy): Bacteria > Pseudomonadati > Pseudomonadota > Alphaproteobacteria > Rhodobacterales > Paracoccaceae > Paracoccus > Paracoccus aminophilus. The sequence goes on from NC_022041.1 coordinate 85,100, forward strand.
CAGCAGGGCAATCAGAATGCGCATGGGGCAGGTCCTTGAAGCGGGGCCGGTCCGAAGCGGAACGCGTAACCTGCTTTTCATCCCGCAGCCGGGGGTCTCGGTCAATCCGGCGCGATGTCGCAGCACAGCAAAAAGGGCGCCTCCAGCGGAAGGCGCCCTGAATTTATCTGCCGGTCCTCAGCTCTCGGGGAGGCTTGGCCGGTCGGGCAGGAGCGGCGGTCGGGTCTCGATCTCACGCTGCCATTCGCGCCAGATGGTGATGAGCAGCGCCATCAGCACCGGGCCGACAAACAGGCCGACGATGCCCATGGTCTTCACCCCGCCGATGAGGCCGAAGAAGGTGGGAAGGAAGGGCAGTTTGACCGGGCCGCCGACCAGCATCGGGCGGATGGTCTTGTCGACGATGAACAGCTCGACCGTGCCCCAAAGAAACAGGCCGATCCCCGCTGCGGGCGAGCCGCTGGCCGCGAGATAGCCCGAGATCAGCGTGAAGGACAGCGGCGCGCCGCCCGGGATCAGCGCCATGAAGCCTGTGATCACACCGAAGGCCACGGGCGAGGGCACGCCCGCCACCCAATAGGCGACGCCGAGCACCAGCCCCTCGCCGATGGCGATCAGGGTCATGCCGGTCACGGTGGCGCTGATCGTGGCGGGCACGACGCGTGAGAGCCGGTCCCAGCGCTCGGGCAGGATGCGGGCGCCGGCGCGGTCGATCTGGGCCACGATCTTTTCGCCGTCGCGGTAGAAGACGAAAAGCGTGACCAGCGTGAACAGCAGCGTCAGCGCCATATGCAGGGTGAGCACGCCCGCGGTGATGATGCCGCGATAGAGCACCGCGATATTCGAGCCGCTGACCGCCTGCACGATTTCACTGATCGAGCCCGGGCGGCCGATGAAGACCTGCCATTGCTCGTCAAGCCAGGGCCCGACTTGGGGCAGCTCGACCATCCAGTCCGGGGTTGGCGCGCCGACGGCATTGACCTGCAATGCCCAGGAAAACCAGCTGCGCAGCTCGGCGATCGTGTAAAACAGCGCGAGCGTCAGCGGCACGACCAGCAACAGCACGATGGCCAGCACCATGAGCGTGGCCGCCCAGGTCGGGCCAAGCCCAAGCCGGTTCGCCAGCCGGTCGCGCAAGGGCCAGCTTGCAACCGAGACCACCGTCGCCGCCAGAACCGGGACGATGAAGCCATGGAAGAAATAGATCGAGGCGATCAACACCCCAAGCAGCAGCCAGCGCGCCGCCGAGACATCGGTGATCAGCGGGCTGCGATAGCGCGCGCGCGTCGTCGGACTTGCTTCGGGACTTCCGGAATCCGCGGAGCCGGTTATCGCAGGAGGGGCAGCCGGAGAGAGGTGAGAGGAATCGGCCATCTGCGTCGTTCGATGCTCCTATGGTCAGGACGGGATACCAGATGTGTGGACCTTAGGTCTGGCATGTCACGGTTTTCTTAAAAACACATTTCCTGCACCTGATCAGCCCGAACCAGCGGAAAAGTGATCACATTCCGCTGCGAAGCACCTCCAGCACGGCTCCGACGCGGAAAACCGGCCATTTCGGCAGGGCGCGTCAGCGGCGCGGGCCAGATGTGGACACAGAGAGGATCGGGGCAGAGGGGTGGACATCAGCCGGAACTCTAGCTGGCGTCCGGCGAAAGATAAATCACGAGAATCGGATAAAAGTATGAGGATGCATGGGCTTGCACGATCCGGTTGTCTCGTGTTTCCGCATGCATTCCTGTGGTTGTTCTGATCAAGCGCGCGGCTTCGTCCCGCAAAGATCTGACATCGTGTCAGATGAGGGGCTCTGATTGCGGTTTTGAGGGGTGACAGCCTTGATGAGACTGGCTAAAGACAATCTTCTCAGTAATGATGAAATCCTGAAATAATCTTCGGGTAATTCTCCTTTCGGGCGCAAAAATACACCCTTGTTCTTCTGGTCTCGCAAGGTCAGAAGGGTTGTGTCAAAATGTCGCAAGACTTTTGTATTAACCGGAGAAGATTACATGTCTGAGATTTCCACGGGAATGACGAGGCGTAACCTCCTGGCGATGGTGGGCATCGCTGCTGGCGCATCCGCAATGTATAGCGCGATGGCCGGGATGGGTTACGCTGGGGCGTCCGACTACAAGGGCCCCTTGAAGTTGGAAGGCGATCCCAAGGGCACCTCTGTCCTGATCCTGGGTGCTGGTCTTGCCGGCATGACCGCCGCCTATGAGCTGCGCAATGCGGGTTATAAGGTCCAGGTTCTGGAATATCGCGAAAAGGCCGGTGGCCGTTGCTGGACCCTGCGGGGCGGCGATGTGTTCACCGAACTCGGTGGCTTCAAGCAGGAAGTCAAATTCGCCGAGGGCAACTACCTGAACCCCGGCCCGTGGCGCATTCCGTCGGACCACTATGCGGTTCTGGACTATTGCAAGCGCTTTGGCGTCAAGCTCGAGCCCTTCATTCAGCAGAACTACAACGCCTATCTGCACAACACCAATGCCTTTGGTGGCAAGCCGCAGCGCTTCAAGGAAATCCAGGCGGATTACCGGGGCCAGATTTCCGAGCTTCTGGCGAAAGCTGTCGACCAGAAGAAACTCGACGAGCTCGTGACCGAAGAAGACGCAGCGCTCCTGATCGAGTCGCTGAAGAAATACGGCGTGCTGAACGACAAGATGGAATATGTGAAGTCGGACGACGTGTCGGGCTATCGCGGCTGGGAAAAAGATCCGGGCGGCGGTGTCGATTCGGCCGGCGTTCCCTCGGACATCATCTCGCTCTCGGACATCCTCAAGGGCCGTCTGTGGAACGATCTGATCACCGGCGAGTCGATTGACCACCAAGCGGCGATCTTCCAGCCGATCGGCGGCATGGACATGATCGCTCAGGGCTTCGAGAAAGAAGTCAAAGATCTGATCACCTATAACGTCAAGGTCATCAAGATCGAGGGCGGCGAAAACGGCGTCACCGCGACCTATGTCGATTCGAACGGCGGCACCGAAGAGAAAACCGCCAAGGCCGATTACTGCATCTGCACCATTCCCTTCTCGGTGCTGGGTCAGATCGACCACAACTTCAGCTCGGACATGACCGCGGCCATCGAGGACGTTTACTACGCCTCCTCGGTCAAAGTCGGTCTCGAGTTCAAGCGTCGCTTCTGGGAACAGGACGAGCATATCTACGGCGGGATTTCCTACACGAATACCCCGATCACGCTCATCTCCTATCCCTCGACCAACTTCTTCAGCGATGGTCCGGGCGTTCTGCTGGCGGCTTATTCCTGGGGTGCGGCCTCGTATCAGTTCAACGCGGTTCCCGCGGAAGAGCGGATCGAGAAAGCCCTCGAATTCGGCGCCGAGATCCACCCGCAGTATCGCGAAGAGTTCTCGAACGGCGTGGGCGTTGGCTGGCACCGCGTGCCGTGGACGCTGGGTTGCTACGGCGTCTGGCGCGACATGGATGCGCATTACGACAATGCCTGCAAGATGGACCAACGCACGCTGATGGCGGGCGAACACATCTCGCACCTGCCGGCATGGCAGGAAGGCGCGATCCTGTCGGCTCTGGATGCGATCCAGCGTCTGCACAAGCATGTCACCGGCGCGTGATCGTCAGAAGGGAAGCACAGACATGAAACGTCAGATCTCTCTGGTCGTCTTCGCGGCCACCCTTGCGATGTCGGGTTCGGCTTTCGCACAGGACTTCGTGCAAAGTGGCGCGGCCGCTGGCCTGCCGCAAACGCATGGCAAGGAAATCTACAACGCGATCTGCTCGGCATGCCACATGCCGGACGGTTCGGGTGCCGTGGGCGCTGGGCATTACCCGGCGCTGGCCAAGAACGAATTCGTGGAATCGCCGGATGCGGTGATTGCATGGGTTCTGCACGGCTACCGCGCCATGCCGCCGCTGGGCGGCGTCCTCAATGACGCGCAAGTTGCCGAGGTTGTGAATTACGTTCGCCACGATCTTGGGAATAATTACGAGGGCGAGACGACGGCTGCCGACGTGGCCGCAGCTCGCTGATCTGAAGGGGCTCGAAAGAGCCCTTTCTTTTTCCTATGTTTTTGGAAGGAACATGATGATGAAAAAGACCTTCGTTCTTGCTGCAGCACTTTGCGCTGCGCCGCTGCTTGCCCATGCGGAAGATGTGATCCGTCACAAGACGCCGGGCTCGGATTTCCCGATTGCACGCGCGGTGGAAGTTCCGGCAGGCAAGACGACCGTTTATGTCAGCGGCATGGTTCCGTCGATCGCCGATGAAAAGGCCGACCCCAAATCCCCCGAGGCCTGGGGCGACACCAAGACCCAGACCGAAAGCGTTCTGAAAAACATCGACGCTGCTTTGAAAGACCTGAAACTCACCATGGGTGATGTCGTCAAGATGCAGGTCTATCTGGTTGCGCCCGAAGGCAAGCCGGCCGATTTCGCAGGCTTCATGGAAGGCTATACCCAGTATTTCGGGACCGAAGCCCAGCCGAACCTGCCCGCACGTTCGGCGATGATCGTGAACAAACTGGTCAACCCGAACTGGCTGGTTGAAATCGAAGTGACGGCTGTCCGTCCCTGATCTGTGACGGGCCGCCCTTGCGAGGGTGGCCCTGTCTGCACGGCGCCCCGGCCAGATGCTCCGGCCGGGGTTGTCGCTGAAGCGAAAGCGCAGCGCGGGATTTATTTGTAAAAGCCCTGACGCAGCTTCACCCCATGTTCGAGCCAAGCCTTCATGGCGCAGAGCATCCCCGTCCAGCCCTCGCAATTCTGATAGCTCGATCGCCGCCCTTCGGCCGTGTCGGGCCAGCCGGATTCGGTGATGCGCAGCAATGTTCGATCGGGCGCGATGGCCTCGAAATCGAAGATGACGCGGGTTGGGCTGCCGGTGCTGGCGTCGCCCGGCCAAGACAGCTCGATGCGGCGGTCCTGCTCTGCCGCCTCGACCTGAACCGGGAAGGCGCCCGGAAAGTCGTGAAAGTCCCAGCTGACCGTGGCCCCGGGATCAAGGCGGCCCCTGGCGCCGCCGGTGGTGAAATATTCAGAGAGTTTTGCTGGATCGGCAACGGCCTCATAGACCTCGTGGATCGGCTTTGCGATCCGACCGCCGACCGTGAAGGAAAGTTCCATCTGCCACCTCCCGCTTCGCACCTCTGGGGCGCGTCGAAGGCAACGCGAAACGCGGGCCGATGGATCCCGAAGCCGCGCGCCTCAACGGGCTGCGGCTTCGGGGAAAAGGCGGATCAGCCCTTGGCGCGCTCGACGTAAGAGCGGTCTTCGGTGTTGATGACGACCTTGGTGCCGATATCGATATGGGGCGGCACCATGACGCGGACGCCGTTGGTCGCAATCGCGGGCTTATAGCTCGACGAGGCGGTCTGGCCCTTCACGACAGGCTCGGTCTCGGCGATCTCGACCACGACTTTCTGGGGCAGTTCCATCGCAATCGGAATGCCGTTGTGGACCTGCAGGAAGACGCGCACGCCTTCGCCAAGGAAGACGTTGTCGTCGCCGACCACATCCTTCGAGGCCACGAGCTGCTCGTAGCTTTCCGGCTCCATGAAGTGGAAGCCCTCGTCGTCTTCGTAGAGGAAATCGTATTCACGCTCATCGACATGGGCGCGCTCGACCTGCTCGGTCGTCTTCCAGCGCTCGGACACTTTCGTGCCGTCCGAGATGCGGCGCATATCGACCTGCGTGGTCGGCGTGCCCTTGCCGGGGTGGAAGCTGGTGGCGGTCAGAACGACGTAAAGCCGATCGTCGAGTTCGACGACATTGCCTTTACGGAGACTCGAGGCGATGACTTTCAAGGTGTTTCCCTTGGCTGCTATTTTGATAAACCGACGGTCGGCCCTGTTCTCATGCCGACAAAGATGGGGTCCAATAGCCCATTCCGCATGAAATCGCCAGTCGCAAGAGAGAATGCCATGACCCGACCCCCGCAGCCTCCGGTTCTGGCCAGCCCGTGGTGGGACCGCGACCGCCATGCCGGGCGCCGGCCTCTGCTGCTCGCGCGCAACCGCATTCAGCGCGCGATCCGCGACTGGCTGGAGAGCGAGACCTTCCTCGAGGTCGATCCGGCGGCTTTGGCGATCAGCCCGGGCAATGAGGCGCATCTGCACGCTTTCGCCACCACCCAGATCGGCAATGAGGGGATGGGGCGGCAGATGTATCTGCACACCAGCCCTGAATTCGCGATGAAAAAGCTGCTGGCAGCGGGGGAGGAGCGCATCTTTGCCTTCGCCCATGTCTGGCGCAACCGCGAGCATACCCGGCTTCACAGCCCCGAATTCACCATGCTCGAATGGTATCGCGCGGACGACGATTACCGGCGGCTTTTCGACGATTGCGCACAATTCCTGCGCCTCGCCGCCGAAGCGGCTGGGGCGGAAAGTCTGCAGTATCAGGGCGCGACCTGCGATCCCTATGCCACGCCCGAGGTGATGAGCGTGGCCGAGGCCTTTGCCGAATATGCCGGCATTGATCTTTTGCCGACGATCGACGGCACCGAGACCGACACCGCGGCGCTGCGCGCGCAAGCCGAAGCAAAGGGGATTCGCACCGCGGCGGATGATAGCTGGTCCGATATTCTCTCGCGCATTCTGGTCGAAAAGGTCGAGCCGCATCTCGGCCATGGCCGCCCGCTGATCCTTGATCGCTATCCCGCCCCCGAAGCCGCCTTGGCCCGCCGCGCCAGCGACGAGCCGCGCGAGGCCGAGCGCTTCGAGCTTTACGCTTGCGGGGTCGAGCTCGCGAATGGCTTTGGCGAATTGACCGATCCCGCCGAGCAACGCCGCAGGTTCGGTCTCGAAATGGACGAGAAATCGCGCGTCTATGGCGAGCGCTACCCGATCGACGAGGATTTTCTGGCCGCTTTGGCCTTCATGCCGCCCGCCTCGGGCTGCGCGCTTGGCTTTGACCGGCTGGTGATGCTGGCGACCGGCGCGCCGCGCATCGACGAGGTGCTGTGGACCCCGGTCGCGCCGTAACTGCGCGCAAAAGAAAACCGGCCCGCATCCTTTGACGGGGCCGGTTCAATTGTCTCAGACCGGATCAGAGCGCCGCGTTGATCTTGTCGGCGGCTTCCGGCGTCACCCAGGCTTTCCAGGTGTCGGGATTGTCCTTGAGGAATTTCTTCGCGCCTTCCTCGCCCGTGGCCTGGTTGTCGCTCATCCAGGCCATCAGCTTGTTGACGGTGTCATTCGTCCAGCTGCGTTTCGAGAAATAGTCGATGACATCCTTGTCGGCTTTTTCCGAAAAGCCCTTCGAGACCAGCGTGTAGACATTGTCTTTCGGGAAGGCGTTGGGCTTGGGATCGGCGCAATCCGCGACCGAGGTGCAGCGCTTCCACTCGGCCGGGTCATTCGGCACGCCCAGATCGATGCGCACCATCTCATATTTGCCCAGAAGCGAGGTCGGCGCCCAATAGAAGGCGAGAATGCCCTTCTTGTCGCCGTAAGCCTTGGCAATCGCCCCATCAAGCGCGGCGGCCGAGCCGGTGCTGACGACCTCGAAATTATGGCCGGGCAGATCGAAGGCCTTGGCGAGCTGGTCGGTCACGATCGTGCCGCCCCAGCCTTCCGGGCCGTTCATGATCGCGCCCTTGCCCGGATCTTCGGGAGCGGGGAAAAGCTCGGGATGTTTCAGCACGCCGGCAAGGGTCGCAAGCTCGGGATTGGCATCGACCATATATTTCGGCACGAACCAGCCTTGCTGGCCGCCATCCGAAAGCGAGCTGGCCAGCTCGACGATCTTGCCGTCTTTCAGACCGCCCGCAACGACTTCGGGGACCAGATCGACCCAAGCCTCCGGCACCACTTCGGGTTGGCCTTTCTCGACCAGCGAGGTGATCGCCGGAACCGTGTCCGAGGTCACGATCTGGGATTTGCAGCCATAGCCGTTGTTGAGGATGAACTGGTCGAGATTGGCCAGAACCTCGGCGCTTTGCCAGTTCATGCTGGCCAGCGTGAACTCACCGCAATCGGCCCAAGCTGCGGCGCCGAAGCCGATCATGGGTAGGGCGAGCAATGCCGAAATGGCACGGGTTTTCATAGGCAACTCCCTGCGCGACTTGTGTCTATCGGGCGCGCAGCCTGCCGCAGGGGTGCGAGCCTCGCCGTGCGCGGCGGGCCCGGCACGATCCATATTCTGGATGAGATCAGAATAACTGTACAATGCTGTCGAGCAAGATCACGATAGAGATATAAGACTTTTGGTTGATAACCCTGTGCAGGCTAGCCCGCGCCAAAGATGAAGGCATTCAGCGCGCGCGGCGCCACCGGCTTCATCATGACCTCGATCCCCAGATCGCGCGCGCGGTTCTGCACTTCCTCGGAGCGGTTCGCGGTGACCAGTCGCATCCGCAGATCTGGACCAAAGCGCATCCGCAGCGCGGTCAGGCAAGCGAGCCCGTCCATGCCCTCGCCAAGCTGGTGATCGACCAGACAGAGATCGGGCTCGACCTCGGTTTCGGCGATCAGATCCAGCGCCGCCTCGCCGCTGGTCACATCCAGAACCGTGAGGCCCCATTTCTCGAGCAGCTCGGTCATGGCGCGCGACAGCTCGGCGTCATTTTCGACGAGCAGCAGGGTGAGCCCGCTTTGCTCATCGGCGCGTGGCTCTTCGGCGGGCGCGGGCGTGGGAAGCTCGACGGGTGCGTCGATGGCGGGGGTCAGGGTCAGCGCGAAGGTCGAGCCGCAGCCGGGCGCGGAGCGCAGCGATAGCGGATGCCCGAGCAGCGAGGCCGCGCGCTCGACGATGGCGAGCCCGAGGCCCAGACCCTCGGCCGCCGAGGCACCGCTGCCGAGCCGGTGAAACTCGCGAAAGATCGCCTCCTGATCCGCGGGGGCAATGCCGGGGCCAGAATCGCGCACCTCGGCCAGCCACATCGCGCCGCGCCGCCGCAGCCCGACAAAGACCCGGCCCGTCGCGGTATAGCGGATCGCATTGGAGATCAGGTTTTGCAGGATGCGACGCAGATAGACCTGATCCGAGATCACCACCGCCTCGACCGGGCGGATCACCAGTTCCAGCCCTTTGCGCGCGGCCAGTGGGGCGAATTCGTCGCGCAATTGCCGAAAGAGCGGGCCAAGCGCCACCGGCTCTAGCGTGACCGCGGCATAGCCCGATTCCAGCCGCGAGATGTCGAGCAGCGCACTCAGCAACCCCTCGACCGAATCGAGCGAGCGCTGCACTTTCGAGATGGTTTTCTGCGCCCGCTCGCCCATCGGCTCGTGCTGAAGCGAGGTCAGGTAAAGCGTCGCGGCGGACAGCGGCTGCAAGAGGTCATGGCTTGCGGCGGCGACAAAGCGGGCGCGCGAGGCATTGGCGCGCTCGGCCCGCGACAGGGCATCCTCAAGCTCAAGCGTGCGCTCGGTGACGCGCGCTTCCAGCGTTTCATTGGCGCGTGAGAGATCCTCGAGCGCGCGCCGCTCGGCAGAGACATCGTCAAAGGACATGACGAAGCCCCCGCCCGGCACCTCTTGGGCGAAGATTTCAAAAACCTGCGCGCCGCCTTCACGCGTCACCTCGATCGAAAAGCTGTCACGGCGACGCACCCGGCGCACCCAATCCGAGATGCGATGCGCCGACAGCCCGTGCGGAAAGACGAATTGCTGCTGCACCTGCGCCAGAAGCTGGTCGAATTGCATCCCCTGACGCACGCGGGTGCGGGGCAGGGTGAGGAATTCGGTCAGCTTGTCGTTCCAGCCCAGAAGATGCAGCCGCGCGTCGAAGATGCAGACGCCAAGCTTCAGATGCTCCAGCGTCGCGCGCAGGATCAGGGCCTGATCGTCGAGCATCCGGCCGCGCTCTTCGCGCTCGCGGCGCAGCAGGTCGGTGACCTCGGTCTGCAAGATGACGGTGCCGCCGTCGCGGGTGCGATGCTCCGAGATCTGCATCCAGCGATCCGCGCCCATGCCTTGCGTCAGGATGAAATGACGCTCGGCATGGCGCTTGCGCCGCATCTGCACCCAATCCGCCGGGCTCATGCCCTCGGGCATCACCAGATGCGCCGAGCTGGCCGCAAGTTCGAGATAGGCGTCAAAGCCCAGCCCCGGACGCAGCCGGTCGAGAATATCGGGCAACAGCGCATTGAATCGCGAATTGCACATGACCATGACATCATCGGGGTCAAAGAGCGCAAAGCCCTCCTGCACGGTCTCGATCGCGGCGGCGAGGTTCTGGCGCGCGGCTTCGGTTTCGCGATTGGCCGCCGCGAGCCGGGTGTTCGTGGTGTTGAGCAGATCAAGCGCGCGCTCCAGATCCTGCGTGCGCGCGCGGACCTGATCTTCCAGCATGGCGGCGCGCTGGAACTGGGCATAGCCGGTGCCGTGATCTTCGGGCATGTCCTCGACCTGCCGGATCAGCGCGCCCGCGATTTGCAGCAGCTTCTCATTGCGCCGCTCAAGCGTATCCTCGGCATGGAAGAGAAAGGACAGATCCGGCGGCGGGGCGGCTTGGCTCATCCGGTCTGCTCCGGCGGATAGAAGGCGATGCCGGTCAGCGTCTGGTTCACATGGAGCCCGCCATATTGCTCGCCATAGGTGGAAAAGCCGATGACCCGGTGGCGGGCAAGCAGACGCGAGACCTCGGTCGCTTGCTGGCGGCCCTCGGCGTCGATGCGGCGGAAGATGCAGTCAAAGCCAAGGATCAGCGCGGGGGCGCGGGGCTGACTCAGCCGGCCAAGCTCGGTCTTGAGGTGCGCGGCCATATCGCCGGGCTCGGAGACGGTCAGGACCATGCCCTCGGCGACGGCGCTGAAAAAGACCAGCGCATTCCCGGCCCCGACATGGCGGATGGCGCGGGCATGATAGCGCCCGCCCGCGCGCACCAGCACCGGATGGGTGGCGAAAACATGGCTCGACAGCGCCTCGACCGGCAGGCCGATCAGCCGGGCATATTCCTGCGCGGCCGGTTCGTCATTGATGCGCAGCGCGGCGCGGCTGGCGGGATCGGCGGCGGTGACGATCATCCGCGCTGCCGAGGCCCGGGTATGGTCCAGGGAAAAGTCGCGCATCTCGCCCTTGCTGCGCAACAGGCAAAGGATCGCGGCATTCTGCAGCACGCGGCGGCCCGAAAAGACGCTGGCATTGCGAAACTCGCCTGCATCGCCCGCCGAGCCGCCGATCATCTGGACCTGACCGAGCCCGCTGGACAGCGCGGCGACCAGCGCCTCTTCCTGCCCCGAGAGCCCATCCACCAGCAGGATCGCGGCATCATGGGGATGGCTTGTCACATGGGCCGAGAGCGCCTGACGCGCGTCGAGCACCTTGGCGATGGTGCGGCGGGTGTCGAGCTGGTCGATGTCCTCAAACAGAACCGGGGCCGCGACAAAGCCCGCCGCCGGAAAGGCCAGCGCGACGATCTGGCCGCTGGCATAGCCCGTGGCATTGATTTCGCCTGCGGTGGTGCAGCCGACGATCTGGGTGCCCGGAAAGCGCTGGGCCATGCGGTCCAGAAGCGGCCCGAGCGCGGCTTCAAGCGAGACAAAGAGCACGATCAGCGCGAAAGGGTCGGGGCCGAGCTCGCGCGCCAGCTCGCCCACCGGATCGGGGCTGTCTGCGGCGACAGAGAGGCTGCGCGGCATGGTCGGTTCGGGCTGCGGCGCTGGGCCGGTTTCGCCGCCGATCTGGCGACCGATCTCGCCAAGAAACTGGCTGTCGGGGTCGCTGCCGCAGGACATTGTGCTCATAACCCACCTCCGAGGCGGGAAGGTTAGGGGCTTCCTAATGGCCCGACAAGGGGCCGGGGCCCTGCGCTTCGCGGGCCATCAGCACCGCCTGCGTGCGCGAATAGACCCCGAGCTTGCGCATGATCGCGGTGATATGCGCCTTCACCGTGGTCTCGGCGATCGACATGTCATGGGCGATCTGCTTGTTCATCTTGCCCGCGCAGACCTGTTCGAGAATCTTCGCCTGTTGCCGGGTCAGCTGCGAGAGGCGACGAATGGCCTCGTCCTGCGGCGTCAGCTTCTTGGCGTCGATCAGCGCGCTCAGGCTGACCTCGGGGACAAAGACCTGCCCGCGCCCAATGGTCTCAAGCGCGGTGTGAAAGAGATCGCGGCGCGAATGTTTCGACAAAAAGCCCGCCGCCCCGGCCAGCAGGGCCGAGCGCACGGTGCGCGGCTCCGCCGCCGAGGTGACGATGACCACCGGCAACAGCGGCGCGGCCTGACGCAAAGCCATCAGCCCCTCGAGCCCGGTCACATCCGGCAGATGCAGGTCGAGAAAGACGATATCGGGCGCGGGGCCCACCTCGATCCGGGACAGCGCCGCTTCGAGGGTTTCGCAATGCTCGACCGTCTCGATCCCTTCGACCGTTTGCAGCGTCATCACCAGCGCATCGCCGAACAGCGGATGGTCCTCGACGATCAGCGCGGTGCGAAAGCCGGTTTTCGGGCAGCTGAAGGCGGGTTGCTCCTGCATGGTCACCTCTGTTCGCGGGGCCTTTCGGGCAGTCTACCCCGGAAAGGCGGCGGGGCGGTATTGCTGAAAAGTCTCGATTGCCCCGGCTTTACCGCGGCGCGAGGGCGTGGGCAGTGACGGAACGGCTTGCGTTGGCCCCGGCGCTCTGATTGGCGTGGGGCGCGACACGCGCGAAAGGATGGCGATGACCACGCTTTATATCGATGCCGATGCCTGCCCGGTGAAAGCCGAGGCCGAGCGCGTTGCGACCCGTCAGGCCGTGCCGATGGTGCTGGTCTGCAATGGCGGCATCCGGCCCTCGGCCAATCCGCTGGTCTCGCTGGTGATCGTCGATGCCGGGCTCGATGTCGCCGATGGCTGGATCGCGGATCGCTGCGGGCCGGGCGATGTCGTCGTGACCTCGGATATTCCGCTGGCCGACCGCTGCGTGAAGGCGGGAGCGCGGGTGATCCAGCCCAATGGCGAGGTGCTGACCGAGGCCAATATCGGCCAACGGCTGGCTTTGCGCGATCTGATGAGCGACATCCGCTCGGCCGATCCGTTTCATCAGGGCGGCGGGCGGCCCTTTGGCAAGACCGATCGCGCGCAGTTTCTGCAAGCACTCGACCGGGTGCTGACGCAGGCGCGGCGCGGCTGAAAGCCATTAAGGCTTGCCTTGAGCGCGCCGCACTGAAACCTTGGGCTTTGGCTGCACAGACGGAACGGGAGATCCGGGATTGCGCGAAAGCATGAGGAAACTGGCCCCGAAAGGGCGCTTTCTGCCGGTCATCGGCGGCTATCTTTACGAGACCGAGCGCAACGGGCCAGCCTGCCTGATTTCGACGCAAGAGCGCGCCGATCTGGTGCGCCAGATCCTGCGACGGCTGCCTTTCGCGGTGGTGATCCCTGTTGTTTTGGGCGTCGGTGCGGGCGCTTTGGCGGGGCAGGCCTTGCCAGAGCTTGGCGCGAATTTTCCGGCGCTGCTGCTGATCGCGCTTACGCTTGTCGCCGGGCTTTATGCGGCGCTGCGCTGGGTGATGCAGGGCCCGATGCGCGCCCTTGCCAACCGACCGCAGCTGTCCCCCGACGAGGCCCGCGCGCTGCGGCTGGGCTATGAGGACAGCCTGCCCGAGCGCCCGCGCTGATTCGTCGCAGGGCTGGCCGCGCGGCAGAGGGCCGTCACATCATTTCGACCCTAGCGGGAATATCATTTTGCGAGGTCAATCCTGACCAGAAATCGGTCGATTTTCGGGTGCCGATCGACGCCGAAAACGGGGTAAGGATCCCGGTTGGGCCGGCTGCATTTTGCTCGTTTTCGAGGTCTTCCGAGATGAAATCCCCGGGAAATGCTAGATGAAAGATGAAATGCATCTCACGGAAATTGTTCTAAAATATTTTCTCTCCCGAGGACGGTTTACGAAAATTTCTCGCAGAGTGAAAAAATTTCACCCCTAAGTCTCAATTGCTCCGGTCATTCTTCCGTGATTGCCTCTCTGTGCGCGATTGTATGCCCATTCTCGGGCGCCTTCAGGGAGGGAGGATATGGCATCCATCGATGAAGCCATTGCGATGCCGGGGAGTGAGAACTCGGTACCTGATTGTATTTTCTTTCCGGACACCTACACGACGGCGACCCGTGGCGCGATTCTTGCCGCGTCCGCTGCTGCTGGGGGTGTCGGTGGATATCTGATGTCGCAAAGTGCGGACCTCACCGGTGCGCTCTGGGCGGTTATTGGCGTGGCAGCACTGGCGGGCGGCGTTCTGTCGACCTGGTCGCCCTGCGGCTATTCTTCGATTTCGCTGCTGCGTCCCAATGGGCGCGGCGTCAAGGCCGCTATCGGCTGGCTGCCGACCTTTGCCATGCATGGGGTCGGTTATGCCGTTGGTGCGGTCATTCTGGGAACGCTTCTGGGCGCTATCGGCGCACTCGCGGGCTTTACCGGCTTTGCCTCGACTGTGGCTTTGTCGGTTCTGGCCATCATCGGTCTGCTTTATGGGGCGCATCAGCTGGATTTCCTGCGCGTGCCCTATCCGCAGCGCCGGGCGCAGGTGCCGCATGACGCGCGCAACCGGTTCCCGAAATGGGTTATTGGCGGTCTTTACGGTCTGTCGCTGGGTCTCGACTATCTGACCTATGTGCAGACTCCGCTGCTTTACATGATGACCCTCGCGGCGGTCTTCACCGGGCATATCCCGGCGGCAATCGCTGTTATCGCGCTCTTCAATCTCGGTCGCTACCTGCCGGTCGCAGTCAATCTGCTGCCCTGCAAGGATTACGCCATCCAAGCTTGGCTGGCCCGGAACCAAGAGCGTGCGGCAATTGCCGATGGAGCGATTCTGGTCGCTCTGGGTGCTGCCTTTGCGGTGCTTGCCCTGATCTGACGATCGGGGGGCATTGCATTCATGCCCCGAAGAGATTTCCGGCGGCGCGACCCGGCGCCGCGGGCATCAGTATGCCATCATAGGGAGGAAACGATGGCCACTCCACGCAATATTCTGCCCGCAGATCTGGCGCGCCTGCTGTGCGCAGGCCTGACCTGCTCGGTGCTCGCGCTTGGCACGGCTTATGCCGAGACCGCCGCGGCCCCTCAGACCGAAGGCCAAAAGCAGGCTGCCGAAGGCGCCGCGAAACTGGCCAAAGGCGAGGATGACGAGCCCCATATCGGCACGATGCCGAAGGCTGACGCGCACCGCGTTTATGTGAACGACCCGGCACACTTCGCCGCGATCACCCAGCAGTTCATCATCGACGGCGCTTCGGGCAACGTGCTTGGCATGACCGACGGTGGTTTCCTGCCGAACCCGGTCATCTCGAATGACGGCACGGTTATCGCTCAGGTCAGCACCGTGTTCGAGCGCATCGCTCGTGGCAAGCGCACCGACTATGTCGAGGTCTTCGATACCGAGACCCTGCTGCCCTCCGCTGACATCGAGCTGCCGAACACCCCGCGCTTCCTGATCGGCACCTATCCGCAGATGTCGACGCTGACGCCCGACAACAAGACCCTGCTTTTCTACCAATTCTCGCCCTCGCCGGCGGTGGGTCTGGTCGATCTGGCGAACAAGAAGTTCGACCGCATGATCGACGTGCCGGATTGCTACGAGATGTTCCCGACCGCGAATGACACCTTCTACATGCACTGCCGTGACGGCAGCATGGCCAAGGTCGAATTCGGTGGCGCCGAACCCAAGATCAGCCATTCGGAAGTCTTCCACGGCGAAGACGACCACCTGATCAACACGCCTGCCTATTCGATGAAGGCCAAAAAGATCCTGTGGCCGACCTATACCGGCAAGATCTACCCGGTCGATCTGTCGGGCGATCAAGCCAAGGTCGACAAAGCGATCGAAGCCTTCACCGAAGCCGAGCGCAAAGAGGGCTGGGCTCCGGGTGGCTGGCAGCCGATCGCCTTCCACCGCGTGAAAGACCGCATCTATCTGCTGGCCGACAAGCGCGAAGAATGGACCCACAAGGATCCGAGCCGCTTCGTCTTCGTCATCGACGCCAAAACCGGCGAGCGCGTGAAGAAGATCGAGATGGGCCACGAGATCGACGCGATCAACGTCAGCCAGAATGCCGAAGGCACGCTGCTTTATGGTCTCTCGACCGGCGACCGCACGCTCTACATCTATGATGAAGAGACCGGCAAAGAAGTGCGCCACGTTGACCAGCTCGGCCGCGGCCCGCAGGTCATCACCGTCTCTGACATGGAGTCGTAATCCATGCAGGCGATTCTTCACGAACCACTGCTCACGATGGCACTGCGGGTCTTTCTCGCATTGCTCTTCGCGACAGCGGCTCTGTCGAAGCTGAGCCGCATCGAGGAGTTCTACGGCGTCGTGCGCAACTTCCGTCTTCTGCCCGATGGGCTGAGCCGTGTCGTTGCGTTCGTGCTGCCTGTTTTCGAGCTGGCAGTAGCCGTAGGGCTGGTCATCCGGCCGTTGGCGGTTCCCGCCGCTGCGGCCGCCGCTGCCCTGCTGATCGTCTTCGCTTTGGCGCTGGCGATCAACGTGGTCCGCGGACGGACCTATATCGACTGCGGTTGCTTCCGTCAGGGCCTGAAGCAACCCGTGAGCTGGCTGCTGGTCGGGCGCAATATCGTGCTCACCGCTCTGGCTCTGGCCGTCGCCTATCTTCTGCCGTCCGTTCCGGCGGCCGGTCTGGCGGATGGCTTTGTCGGGCTGATGGCAGGCGTGCTTGCCATGGTGCTCTACTTCAGCGCTTCGCTGCTTGGCGGTCTTGCCGCCGCGCAATCATCCACTCATTCCGCGAAAGGACGCTGACATGACTTTCCTGGTTGCCTCAAACATTCTTCTCTGGCTCGCCTTCCTGGGAGTGACGCTTGTCCTTCTTGGCGTGGTGCGTCAGGTCGGGCTGCTGCACGAGCGTTCCTCGCCGATGGGCGCGATGATCACCGATCACGGCCCCGATATGGGCGACAAGGCTCCTGAGTTCGAGCTGCCCGATTACTTCGGCCGGAGCGTCAAGATCGGTGGCCCCGCCGCCGATGGTCGTCAGACCCTGATCATGTTCACGGCGCCGACCTGCCCGGTCTGCGACAAGCTTTTCCCGATCATCAAGTCGATCGCGAAAGCCGAGAAAATCTCGGTCATCATGATCTCGGACGGCGCGCAGGATGAGCACAAGCGCTTCCTCGACAAGCATGAACTCGGCCAGATCCGCTATGTCGTTTCGGCTGAAGCCGGGATGGCCTTCCAGGTCGGCAAGATCCCTTATGGCGTCCTCATCGACTCGGATGGCGTCATCAAGGCGAAGGGCCTGACCAACACGCGTGAGCATCTGGAAAGCCTGCTCGAAGCCGACAAATCCGGTTTCGCCTCGCTGCAGCAATTCATGTCGAGCCGCAAGAAACAGGCGGCCTGAGCTGGCCGCTACCCGTTACAACCCCGAGCAGAGGGAGGATAATCGATGCTGGGGAATTTCAAATTCGACGATATGGTCGAGAAACTGTCGCGCCGCGTTGCTGGTCGCACCAGCCGCCGCAGCGTGATCGGCAAGATCGGAACCGCAGTCGCTGGTGTGGCCATTGTGCCGCTGCTGCCGGTTGACCGCCGTGGCCGCGTCAGCC
The DNA here is from genome assembly GCF_000444995.1 of Paracoccus aminophilus JCM 7686. Classification (NCBI taxonomy): domain Bacteria; kingdom Pseudomonadati; phylum Pseudomonadota; class Alphaproteobacteria; order Rhodobacterales; family Paracoccaceae; genus Paracoccus; species Paracoccus aminophilus. The sequence continues at coordinate 102,564 of NC_022041.1, forward strand.
GCGCTGCCGCCGAAGGCGCAACCCATGCGCCCGGCCCGCGTGAGGCCCGTGGCAAATGGGAGCCGCAGGACCATGACGTTCAGTCGTGCAACTACTGGCGCCACTGCTCGATCGACGGCAACATCTGCGACTGCTCCGGCGGCTCGCTGACCACCTGTCCTCCGGGCACCAAGCTTGCGACCGCGTCGTGGGTGGCCAGCTGCTACAACCCGACCGATGGCCAAAGCTACCTGATCGCCTATCGCGACTGCTGCGGTGCGAACGTGTCGGGCCGCTGCCCCTGCCTCAACACCGAGGGCGAGCTGCCGGTCTACCGTCCGGAGTTCGGCAACGACATCATCTGGTGCTTCGGCGCAGAAGATGACGCGATGACCTATCACTGCACGATCTCGCCGATCGTCGGCAAAGCCAGCTGATGAGCGACGCCGGATGCGGGGCCATGCCCCTGCATCCGGCACGCCTCACATTTCCCAAGGAGAAAGACATGATTTCTGGGATGAAAACCCGGTCGCTTCTGGCCGCTCTCGCCCTGGCAACGCTCGGCGCAACCGGCGCGTTTGCTGAAGACAAAGTCACCGTTCCCTCGCACGACGCCGTCGCCGCTGCTGAAGCGCCGAAAGATGCCGTGGTCGTGAACATCGCCAAGATGAAATACGAAACCCCTGAGATCAAGATCAAGCCGGGTCAAACCGTCGTCTGGATCAACCAGGAAGCCATGCCCCATAACGTCGAGTTTCAGGCTGGTGTGACCGGTGAAGCGGCGCTGAAAGGCCCGATGCTCAAGAAGGAACAGGCCTATTCGGTCACCTTCAACGAAGCTGGGGAATTCCCCTACCACTGCACGCCGCACCCGTTCATGCGCGGCAAGGTCATCGTCGAGTGACCTGCAACTGAAAGGAGCCGGCCATGTGGATCCCCTATGACATCCGCGCCTCGCTGAAGGCGGAAAGCGACCCTGCGTCGATCCGCATGTCGCGCGCCGACGAGAGCCAGAGGGATTTTCTGGTTGGCTTCTTCCTGCGCAACCCGGTGACCCAAGCCTGGGAGCTCGACATTGTCGCGAGCGCCGCAGGTCAGGAGCTCGCGACCCTCGCGACCCCGCCGGGCATGCGCATCAGTTTTCACGGCAATGATGCGGGCAAGCTGAGCGAGGTCATCTATCGCCTGCCCGCAATCTCGGCTCAGGATGCGCTGCATCGGGCCCATGATGATTTCCAGCGCCGCGTGCTGCGCTATATGGCCGAAATCGGTCGCGGCATGGCGATTGCCGGCTGGCGGATTGCCGATACCGGCCATTCGGCGCGCTGGCGCTGCACGCCGTTCCGGCCCTCGGCGATGAATCTCGATTTCGACCGTCTGGCCCCGATCGCCAGCGATCTCGCGCCCTATGTCGAGCTGTTCCAGCGCGCGCGCAATGCGCCGGACGCGGCCAGCCGCCTGCTTGCCGCTTATGCGCTGATCCATGCGGCCCTCGGCGGCGCGCCTGCGCTGGCGGGTGCGGGCCAAAGCGATTTCGCGGTGACGCAAGAAATGCTGATCCATGCCGGAGCGATGGAGTTCTCGGACCGGCTTTTGGGCCGTTCGCTCGCCGATCTGGCCGAGGTGCTGCGCCCCGAGCAGCAGCGTCTGGCCGCGCCCGAGGGCGTTCTGGCGGCGCTCTCGGACAGTCTGGCCGCGCAGCAGCGGCTGGCGCAGCTCGCCAATCTGGCCGATCTGGTCGCCCATCGTCTCATTCAGGCCGAGCTGCGTCAGCGCGCTCAGCCCACGACGGCGCGGCCGCTTCTGGCCGCTCAAGCCGATGGCACGCCTGCCCATGCCTCCGGAGTGCAGCCATGTTGACGCGCCGCACCCTTGCCTGTGTCGCGGCCGCCGGTGTTTTGGCGGCCTCCGTCGTCGCGGGGCTTGCCTCGAGCGAGAAAAGCGAAGCGCCCGCCGCCGCCGATCAGCAGGCGATGCTGGCAGCCCTTGGCTCGCAGCTTTTCTTTGACCCGGCTTTGTCCAAGAACGGCACGCAATCCTGCTCGACCTGCCACGACCCCGATCATGCTTTCGTCGATCCGCGCGAAAGCGTGGCCGGAACCTCGGTCTCGCTTGGCGATGACGGGGAATCGCTTGGTGATCGCAACACGCCGACGCTTGGCTATGTCTCGCGCGCACCCTCGTTCCACCTCGCCGACAGCGGTGAATACAAGGGCGGCCAGTTCTGGGACGGGCGCGCCGATGATCTGACCGCGCAGGCCGGTCAGCCGATGCTGAACCCGGTCGAGATGGGGATGCCCGACAAGGCCGCTGTGGTCGAGCGGCTGCGCCAGAACGTCGCCTATGTCGAAAGCTTTGACCGGATCTATGGCCCGAATGCGCTTGGCGATGTCGAGCAGGCGTTCAATCACGCCGCCGCAGCACTTGCCGCCTATCAAAGCACGCCGGAATTCTCGCCCTTCGATTCGCGCTTCGACCGCTATCTGCGCGGCGAAGAGAAGCTGACCAAGCAGGAAGAATTCGGCTATACCGTCTATCTGACCTGGAACTGCCGCCTGTGCCACCAGATCCGCACGCAGGGCGTCGAGACCCATGAGACCTTCACCAATTCCGAATACCGCAACATCGGCATTCCGGTGAACCACGAGGTCCGCGCGCTGAACGGCAAGGGTGACGGCTTTGTCGATCCCGGCCTTGCCGGACATCCCGGGCTCGATGACCCTTCACAAAAGGGTAAATTCAAGGTGCCGACCCTGCGAAATGTCGCCGTGAGCGGGCCTTATATGCATAATGGGGTTTTCAAGGATCTGCGCACGGCGGTGGTGTTTTACAACAAATACACCACCAACAATCCGAAATGGCAGATCAACCCGGAAACCGGCGAGGCTTGGGGCGACCCCGAGGTTCCCGAGAATCTGGCGATGAAAGAGCTGCGGTCGGGGCTGACGGTCAGCGATGAACGGGTCGATGCGTTGGTCGCCTTCCTCGAGACGCTGACGGACAAGCGCTATGAGCCACTGCTCGCCGAGCAGAAGGCCGAGCGCGAAGCGGCACGGCTGCGCGTGGAGGCAGCGAACTGAGCGACCGCCTCGGTGCGGTCCGGCAGGAGAACGGAAATGGCACCCAGCAAACGCAAGGTCACCCGCCGTCAGGCTCTTACCGAAACCGCGAAAGCTGCGGGGGTCGCCTGTCTGGGTGGCTTCTCGCTGGCGGCCTTCATCAAATCCGCCGATCCGGTCGATGCGCGCGCTCTGCGCCCGCCGGGAGCCTTGTCCGAGGCGGCGTTTCAGGTGGCCTGCGTCCATTGCGGCCTTTGCGTCGAGGCCTGCCCCTATGGCACGCTTTCGCTCGCCGAATGGGGCGAGGGCGCGCCTTTGGGCACACCGTTTTTCACCGCGCGGGAAACGCCTTGCTATATGTGCAAGGACATTCCCTGTGCGAAGGCCTGCCCGACCGGGGCGCTTGACCGCGATCTGCCCTCGATCAGGGACGCCAATATGGGCGTGGCCGTGCTCGTCGGCCATGAGACCTGCCTGAACTACAAGGGGCTGAACTGCTCGATCTGCGTGCGCGTCTGTCCTATCCGGGGCGAGGCGATTTCGCTTGAGGATCAAGAGATCAACGGGCGTAAGCTCAAGATCCCGGTCGTGCATTCCGACAAATGCACCGGCTGCGGCACCTGCGAAAAGCAATGCGTGCTGGGCCATGCCGCGATCCGCGTCCTGCCGCGCGATCTGGGTCTGGGTGGCAAGGGTCGCAACCGCGCCGGGAGAAACTTCTGATGCTGCGCTGGTGGATCTCTGACAGCCGTCGGCTGGGGGTCGAGGCGCATGGCGTGACGCGGGCCCATAAGTGGTGGTTCCTGCGGCGCATGACACAAATCTTTGTGTTGGCGATCTTCATGACCGGGCCGCTTCTCGGCTTTTGGATCGCACGCGGCAACTTCGCCTCCAGTCAGTTGCTCGGGTTGGTCGATCTGAGCGATCCCTATATTTTCCTGCAATCGCTGGTCGGGCGGCATTGGCCGATCCTGCCCGCGATCACCGGCGCGCTGTTGATCGCCGCGATCTATATTCTGGTCGGCGGGCGCGCCTATTGCGGCTGGGTCTGCCCGGTCAATGTCGTGACCGATGCCGCCTATTGGATGCGCGAAAAGACCGGACTGACGCGGGACCGCAAACTCGACAAGCGCACGCGACTGTTCATTCTGGCGGGCACGCTGATCGCCTCGGCGCTGACCGGCACGATCGCCTGGGAGTTCCTGAACCCGGTCAGCCTGTTGCAGCGCGCTTTCATCACCGGGATCGGCATCGGCTGGGTCATCATCCTTGCGGTGTTTCTGCTCGATCTCTTCGTGGCGCGGCGGGCCTGGTGCAGCCATCTTTGTCCGGTCGGCGCCTTTTACGGCCTGCTCGGGCGGGTCAGCCTTGTCCGGGTCTCGGCCCGCGACCGCGAGGCCTGTACCGATTGCGGCGCCTGTTTCAACATCTGCCCCGAGCCCCATGTCATCGTCCCCGCGCTGAAAGGCAGCGGAGACGACACCCGCCTGATCCTGCATGGCGATTGCCAGAATTGCGGCGGCTGCATTGATTCCTGCCCGGTCGATGTGTTCCGCATGACCACGCGGGTGCGCCCCTGAACCGATCAATTTCGATCTGTCATCTGCTTGTCATTGTCGCCGAGGCTGCGCACTATCGCGAGTCTGGCGCGGGATGCTGCGCCGTGACACAGGTATCGCGCTTTGAATCCGACCATCGAGCTCGTGAATATCCTTGGCGCTGCGGCGCTTCTGCTCTGGGGGCTGGGGCAGATCAAGCTTGGCATTATGCGCGCCTTCGGGGCCTCGCTGCGGCAATGGATCGCCAAGGGCACCAAGAACCGGGTTCTGGCGGCCTTCTGGGGCTTTATCGCGACGCTCGCGCTGCAATCGAGCACCGCCGTCGCGGTCATCACCGCCTCTTTCGCGGCGCGTGAGTTCATCTCGCTGGGGATGGCGCAGGCGGTGATGCTGGGGGCCAATCTTGGCACCTCGATCGTCGCGCTGGTGCTCTCGGCCGATGTCAGCGCCTTTGGCAGCGTGCTGATCCTGATCGGCGTCGCCATGTCGATGTCGGCGACGGGGACGACCTCGAAAGGCGTGGCGCGGGCGATCCTCGGGCTGGGGCTGATGCTGCTGGCGCTGCGGCTGATGGATGAGGCGACCCTGCCTTTGCGCGATTCACCGCTGGTCGCGACCATTCTGAGCGCGCTTGGCAATGCGCCCTTGCTTGCGGTTCTGATGGCGGCAGGGCTTGCGGTGCTGGCCTCGTCGAGCCTTGCCGTCATCGTTTTGGCGATGGTTCTGGCGGGGGGCGGCATCATTTCTCCGGCTATGGCGATCTATCTGGTCGCGGGCGCCAATCTGGGTGGCGCGATCCCGCCTTGGCTTGCCGTCGCGGGCGAGGGCGTCGAGGCGCGGCGTCTGACGCTGGCCAATCTGATCGTGCGCGGTATCGGTGCGCTGGTGGTCACGGTGCTGGCCGCGCCGATTGCCGACCTGCTGATCCGGCTGACCGGCGATGCGCGCAGCCTGCCTGCAATCGCCCATATTGCCTTCAATATCGCGCTTTTGCTGATCTTCCTGCCACTGATCACGCCCATCGGCAAGCTGGTGGTGCGGATCCTGCCCGATCACCCCAGCGCGCAGGGCGAGCGGCCGTCCTATCTCGATGAAAGCCTGCTCGACACGCCAGAGCTCGCCTTGGCGGTGGCCAAGCGCGAGACGTTGCGGCTGGGCGATATCGTGGCCGAGATGCTCGATGATGCGATGAAGGCGGTGGCCGCGCCCGATGATAGCCTCGCGCCCCGCATCGCCACGCTGGAGCAGCAAGTCGACAAGCTGCATGAGGCGATCAAGCTTTATGTGGCGCGGATGACCCTGTCCGAGCTGGATCCGGCCGACAGCAAGCAGGCCAATGAGATCATTTCCTATGCGATCAACCTTGAGCAGGTCGGCGATATCATCAAATCCGGCCTGACCGAGCTTCTGGACAAGAAGGCGCGCAAACAGCTGAGCCTCTCGCCCGAGGGGCTGGCCGAGATCGACAGCTTCTTCCACCAGACCCGGGACAATCTGCGCATGGCGCAGGCGATCTTCCTGTCGCGCGATCTGACGCTGGCGCAAAAGCTGGTCGAGGCCAAGGTCAATGTCCGCCGCATCGAAGAGGCTTCGGCGGAAAAGCATCTCGACCGGGTGCGGCAAGGCCGGGTCGAGACGATCGAGACCAGCTCGATCCATATGGATCTGCTGCGCGATCTCAAGCGCATCAACGCCCATGTCGCCTCGGTCGCCTATCCGATCCTCGAAGAAAAGGGGATGCTGCGCGAAAGTCGGGTGGTCGCGGCAAGCGGCTAGGGGCGAGCGGATCAGAAACCTGTCCTTTGTCAGTCTCTTGACAGCTGTGACCAGTTTCGCGCTTCATTCCTGAAGACAAGCGGCCGGATCAACCGGACGACCGAGGGAAGAAAGCTGATACCATGACGTTTCCGATCATTGCTGACCTTGTGCTTCGCCATGGCAAGATCTGGCCGGGCTATGGCGCCCCCCTTGCCGAGGCGGTCGCGGTCAAGGGCAATCGCGTGCTGGCTCTGGGCCGCAGTGACGAGATCGCCGCGCTGATCGGGCCCGAGACGCAGGTCGTCGATCTGGGCGGTCGCTTCGCCATGCCGGGGCTGAATGACGCGCATCTTCATTTGATCTCGACCGGGCTGTTGCGCGGGCAGGTTGATGCGACCGCTGATGCCGCGCCGACGCGGGCGGCACTGATCGCGGCCTTGCAGGCGCGGGCCGCGGATACGCCGAAAGGCGAATGGGTGCAGGCGCGCGGCTTTGACCAGACGCGCTATCCCGATGGGCTGATGCCGACGGCGCAGGAACTCGATGCGGCTTTGCCCGATCATCCGGTCTCGGTGACGCGGGCTTGCGGCCATATCACCGTCGCGAATTCGGCGGCGCTGGCCTTGGCCGGGATCACCTTCGAGACGCCCGACCCAGACGGCGGGCTGATCGGGCGGGCCGAGGGGCGGTTGACCGGGCTGCTCGCGGAGAACGCGCAAAACCTCGTCTATCACGTCCAGCCCACGCCCTCGCTGGAGGACATCATCGAGGCAATCGAGGCCGGGGGCCGCCATCTGATCGAATATGGCATCACCTCCTGCATGGATGCCGCGACCGGCCATATCGACGGCATGACCGAGATCCAAGCCTATCATCTCGCCGACCGCGACGGCCGTCTGCCGGTGCGGGTCTGGGCGACGCTTCTGGGCGATCCCGGTTCGTCGATCGTCGAGCGTTGCCATGCCGTCGGGCTGGTCACCGGCGCGGGCAATGACATGTTCCGCATCGGCGGCGTGAAGATCTTCACCGATGGCTCGGCGGGCGGGCGCACGGCGTGGATGAGCCAGCCCTATCAGGGCGAGCCACAGAATTTCGGCGTGCGGATGCTGCCCGACGATCAGCTGTTCGAGCTGGTCGATCGCTATACCGGCATGGGCTATACGATGGTCTGCCACGGCATCGGCGACGCCGCGATTGACCAACTTGTGCGCGCTTATGAACGTGTGCGCGCCGCCAATCCCGATCACAGCCACCGCCACCGGATCGAGCATTGCGGCTATGTCGATGATGCAATGAACCAGCGCATGCTGGCCGCGGGCGTGCTGCCCGCGCCGCAGCAGGCGTTCATCTATGATTTCGGCGATGCCTATGTCGCGGTTTTGGGCGAGGAACGCGGCCTGCGCTCTTATCCGATCCGGACCTGGGACCAGCTTGGCATGAAGCCCTCGACCGGCAGCGACAGCCCGGTGTGCTCGCCCAATCCCTTCCCGGATCTTTACGCGATGATCACGCGCAAGACCCATAAGGGCACGGTGATGGATGCCTCGGAAATCCTGACGCCGGAAGAGGCTCTGCGCGCCTATACCGAGCATGGTGCCTATTCGCAGGGCGCCGAAAAGGTGAAGGGGCGGCTCGAGCCCGGAATGCTGGCGGATATCGCGGTTTTCTCGAATGATCTGCTGACGGCTTCGCCCGAGGCGATCCTGCGCGACACCCGCTGCGAGATGACCATTCTGGACGGGCGCATCGTCCATGACAGGATCGGTGCGCAGGCCTGAGGAGAGCTGCGCGCCGGGAAGACGGACGGCAACAAGATCAACAATGGGGGCAAAATGCCCCCAACAGGGAGAGAGAACATGCTGACCCGACTTGGCCTGATGGCCGCGCTGACGCTGGGAACCGCAAGCCTCGCGCTTGCGCAAGACGCCACCCCGCGCGACGGCGGGACCTTTGTCTTTACCGCGCCCTATGGCTCGTCCATTGGCTCGCTCGACATCACCGCGACGCCGCATACGCAGGACGAAATCGTCGCCAAGGCGATGAACCGTTCGCTCTACAAATGGAACCCGGAAAGCGGCAAGCCCGAGCTCGATCTGGCGGAATCGGTCGAGAAATCGGCGGATGGCAAGACCTATACCTACAAGCTGCGCGAGGCGACCTTCCACAACGGCGATAAGCTGGATGCCGATGACGTGGTCTGGAGCTACAACCGCATTGCCGATCCGAAAAAGGCCCTGACCGGCGCCGAGCAGATGCTGCAAATCGCCGGCGTCGAAGAGTTTCAGGCGGGCAAGGCCGATCACATTTCGGGCGTGAAAAAGATCGACGACCGCACCGTCGAGATCACCGTGACCAACCTCTCCGATCCGGGTTGGAACCTGATGTCGAACTATGCGCCGATCTATTCCAAGGATTACCCCGAGGATCAGCTCGCCTCGAAACCGAACGGCCTTGGCCCGTTCAAACTGGCGAATTATGTGCCGGGCTCGAAGGTCGAGCTGGTCAAGTTCGACGATTACTTCGAGAAGGGCAAACCCCATCTCGCGAAGCTCGACATCATGCTGATGGGCGAGGCTGCGGCCCGCGACGTGGCTTTCCGCAATGGCGAGATCGACGCCAACGTTTTGGGCCCGGTGCAATATGAAGCCTACGGTCAGGATGCGGCGCTGAAGGACCATATCCTCGAGGTCGCCGAGGTCTATACCCGCAACATCGGCTTCAACCCCAAGGTCGAGGCCTTCAAGGACAAGCGCGTCCGCCAAGCGATCAACCATGCCATCAACAGCGAGGTGATCGTCAAGAAACTGCTCAAGGACAAGGCCTATCAGGCGACCTCGTGGCTGCCGATTTCCTCGCCCGCCTTTGACCACGATGCCAAGCCCTATTCCTATGATCCCGAGAAGGCCAAAGAGCTGCTGAAGGAAGCGGGCTATGAAAAGGGCCTGAAATTCTCGGTCACCGCGACGCCCAACGAAAGCTGGGGCGTGCCGATCGTCGAGGCGATCATTCCGATGCTCGCCAAAGTCGGCGTCGAGGTCACGACCGATCCGGTCGAGGGCCCGGTCCTGTCCGACAAGATCGTCTCGGACAATTTCGAAAGCTTCATCTGGTCGAACTCCTCGGGGCCGGATGCGCTGAAATATCTGACCTGCTTCCATTCGAAGACCTCGCAGGCCGCGTGTAACTACGTGAAATTTGCCAATGCCGATTTCGACAAGCTGATCGATCAGGCGGGCGAGGAAACCGATCCCGCCAAGCAAAACGAGCTGCTGAAACAGGCCAACAACCTCTTGCAAGAAGAAGCGCCGGTCTGGTTCTTCAACTATAACAAGGCGGTTATGGCCTATCAGCCTTGGGTCCACGGGCTGAAGGCCAATGCGATGGAGCTCGCGGTTCAGGATTACGAGGATATCTGGATCGACGACACCGCGCCCGCCTCGCGCAAGTGATCGGCTGACGCATCGGGAATGGCCCGCAACCGGGCCGTTCCTTCCTCGCGCGCCTCGCCGCGCGCCCCAGACCAAGACCAACGAAAGGCAGAACCCAAAGATGATGGGCTTCATCCTTCGCCGGACATTGCAGATGATCCCAACGATCCTTGCGGTCGTGCTGATCATCTTCGTGATCTTCAGCGTCATCCCCGGCAGCTTCATCTCGAGCCTGATGGCCGAGGGTCGCAATGCCACAAATGCCGATACGCTGGCGCATCTGAACGAGCAATTGGGGCTGGATCAGCCCTTGCTGGTGCGGTTGGGCAATTACCTCTGGGGGCTTTTGCATTTCGATCTCGGGATCTCTTATCGCACCCGAGAGCCGGTCTGGAACGTGATCGAGCCGCGACTGTGGCCCTCGGTGAAGCTTGCGCTTTTCGCGATGGGCTTTGCGGCGGTGGTGGGGATTCCTCTGGGCTTCATGGCGGCGCTGCGGCCTGGCAGTCTGTTCGACACCGGGACGATGATGGTCGCGGTCTCGGGCCTGTCGGTTCCCGAGTTCTGGCTGGGTCTGCTGCTGATGTATGTCTTCGCGCTGCATCTGGGCTGGCTGCCGAGCTTTGGGTATCAGCCGGGCAGTCTCAAACACATCATCCTGCCCGCGCTGGCCTTGGGGGTTTCGCCGATGGCTTTGCTCGCGCGGACGACGCGGGCCGGGGTGCTCGATGTGATGAACGCCGATTTCGTGCGCACGGCGCGCGCCAAGGGCCTATCCGAGCCGCGTCTGGTCAAAAGCCATGTCGCGCGCAATGTGCTGGTGCTGATCCTGACGACGATGGGGCTGCAAATCGGCGCGCTGATGGGGCAGGCGATCGTCATCGAGAAGCTGTTCTCTTGGCCCGGCATCGGCTCGCTGCTGGTCGATAGCGTGGCCGCGCGCGACATTCCGGTGGTGCAGGGCGCGGTTCTGGTGATCGTGCTGTGGTTTCTGGTCATCAACATGCTGGTCGACATTGCCTATGCGGTGATCGATCCGCGCATCAAGGTGAGCTGAACCATGCGCCTTCGTTTCAATTTCACCCTTGGCCTCGTGCTGGTCACTCTGGTCATTCTGGGCGCGGTCTTTGCCCGTTTTCTCGCGCCCTTCGATCCGATCATGGATGCCGATCTGATGAATTCGGAAATGCCGCCAAGCTGGGAGCATTGGATGGGCACCGACGGGCAGGGCCGCGATGTCTTCTCGCGCGTGCTTTACGGCGCGCAGGTCTCGCTGACCGTCGGGCTGATCTCGCAGCTCATCAACTCGGTGATCGGCACGGCGCTTGGCGTCTCGGCGGGCTATTTCGGCGGCTGGTGGGATGATCTCGTCAACGGGCTGACCAATGTCATGCTGGCGATCCCCTCGCTGGTCTTTGCGCTGGCGATTATGGCGGTGCTGGGGCCGGGGCTCCCGAGCCTTCTGATCGCGCTTGGCGTGACCAACTGGTCCTGGACCTGCCGGATCGCGCGCTCCTCGACGCTTTCGCTGAAAAATCAGGGCTTTGTGCAGGCGGCCAAGACCGCGGGCTTTGGCGATGCCAACATCATGCGCACCCAGATTCTGCCGAATATCCTTGGCCCGGTGTTGGTTATCGCGACCCTTGGCATCGGCGGCGCGGTTCTGGCCGAGGCGGCGCTGTCGTTTCTGGGCGTCGGCATCCGCCCGCCGCAGCCAAGCTGGGGCAATATGCTGACCGATGCGCGCGAGCTGATCCGCGTCGCCCCTTGGGCCGCGATCTTCCCGGGCCTCGCGATCTTCGTCACCGTGCTCGGCTTCAACCTGCTGGGTGACGGGCTGCGCGACATGCTGGACCCCCATATGAGGACGCGGAAAGCATGAGCGATTTTCTTCCCGATCCGATCCTTTCGGTGCGCAATCTGCGCCTTGGCGTCGGCAAGCGGTTTCCGATCCTGCATGGCGTTTCCTTCGACATCCTGCCCGGCGAAACCTATGGGCTGGTGGGCGAATCCGGTTCCGGCAAAAGCGTCACCGGGCTGGCGGTCATGGGGCTGTTGAAATCCCCGTTGACCGTGACCGGTGGCACGATCCATTTCGAGGGCCGCGACGTGTTGGGAATGCGCCCGCGCGAGCGGCGCAAGCTGCGCGGCGACCGCATCGCGATGGTGTTTCAGGAACCGATGACCGCGCTGAACCCCTTGGTCACCATCGGTCGCCAGATTGCCGAGATGTATGTGATCCATCGCGGGATGGGCTGGCCCGAGGCGCGCGCGAAAGCCGTCGAGGCCTTGGAAAGCGTCCGCGTCCCCGCGCCCGAGGAACGCGCTCGCGCCTATCCCCACCAGCTCTCCGGGGGGATGCGTCAGCGCGTGATGATCGCGATTGCGCTCGCCTGCCGCCCGGCGCTTCTGATCGCCGATGAGCCGACGACCGCGCTGGATGTGACGGTGCAGGCGGGCGTCTTGGAACTGATGGCGGACCTCTGCCGGGCCGAGGGAACCGCTGTGCTGCTGGTCAGCCATGACCTCGGCGTCATCGCCAATATGTGCCAGCGCGTCGGCGTCATGGACCGCGGCCGGCTGGTCGAGGAGCAAGACACCCGCAATATCTTCACCAATCCCCTGCACCCCTATACGCGCGGCCTGTTGGCGGCGCGCCCGCGTCTGGGCTTGCGTCAGCCGGGCGAAAGGGGGCGGCTGACCGAGCTTGACGAGGTCGTTGCGGACAAGGATCGCGGGCGCGAGGCACCGACGCTGATCACCCCGCGCGGGCCGCGAACGGGGGTGATGGCATGAGCGCGCCGCTTCTCGAAATCCGCGATCTCAGCGTGCATTTCTCGTTGCCGCGCCAGACGCCCTTTGGCCCGCGCCGCATCCTGCGCGCGGTCGAGGGCGTGAATCTGGTGCTGAACGAAGGCGAATGTCTGTCCATCGTCGGCGAATCCGGTTGCGGCAAATCGACGACCGCGCTGACCGTCATGGGCCTGCAAGAACCGACCTCGGGGCAGGTGCTTTACCAAGGCAAGCCGCTGAACGGCCCCGGCGCGCCGGGCCGCAAAGAGCGCGCGCGGATCGCGCAGATGGTCTTTCAGGACCCCTATGCCTCGCTCAATCCGCGCCAGACCATCGGCTCGACTTTGGCGGCGCAGTTGAAGCTGCACGGGCTGGCCTCGGGGACGGAGGTTGGCGAACGGGTCGCTGCGATGCTGACCCGCGTCGGTCTGCAAGCCGATCACGCGAAACGCTTTCCGCATGAGTTTTCGGGCGGGCAGCGCCAAAGGATCGGGATCGCCCGCGCGCTGATGCTTGATCCGAAAATCCTTGTGCTGGACGAGCCGGTTTCGGCGCTTGATGTCTCGATTCAGGCGCAGATCATCAACCTGCTGATGGAGCTGCAAGAGACGTTGAAGCTCAGCTACATCATGATTTCGCACGATCTTTCGGTGGTCGAACATGTCAGCGACCGCGTTGCGGTGATGTATTTCGGCCGTGTCGTTGAAGAGGGCGGCTGGCAGTCGGTCTTTCACCGCCCGACCCATCCCTATACGCGCCGTCTGATCGGTTCGGTCCCCGATGCCGAGGCGATCCTGACCGGCGCGTGCGCTATTCCCGACGCCGCTCCGATCCCGCCGGGCCGCCGTTTCTCGCCCGATGTCGCGACCCGTCCCGACCCAAGCCTTCCCCCCGAACCCAGCGCGCTGGCCGAGATCGGCCCCGATCACCGCGTGCGCCTTGCCGATTGAGCCCCGATGAGCTTCACCGTCCTGACCGCCGAATTCATGCATGAAAGCAACACCTTCTCGCGCTACCGCACCGATCTGCCGCAGTTTCAGGTCGATGCTTTGCACTACGGCGAGGCGGCTTTTGCCGCGCGCGGGGCCGCGAATACCGAGCTCGCCGGGTTTCTCGACGTGGCCGGGCCTGCGGGCTGGCGGGTGATCCATGCGATTTCCGCCCATGCCGTGCCGGGCGGGCAGGTGACGCAGGCGGCTTACGACCATATCGCCGGGGTAATTCTCGACAAGGCCCGCGCCCATCAGGGTCAGCTTGACGGCGTTCTTTTGGGCCTGCACGGCTCGATGGTGCCCGAGTTCTGTCAGGACGGCGAAGGCCATCTTCTGGGGCTTCTGCGCGAGGTCTTGGGCGACGAAATCCCGATTGCGGTGACGCTCGATCTGCACGCGATGGTCTCGGAGGAAATGGTCGAGCGCGCGCAGATTTTCGTCTCTTACAAGACTTATCCCCATGTCGATATGCGCGAAACCGGCACCCATGCGGCGCGGCTTTTGGACCGCGCGATGAAGGGCGAGATCGCGCCCCGCACCGCGCGCGCCCATGTGCCGATGCTCGATGAGGCGAATTCCGGGCGCAGCGACATTCCCGAGACCTTTGCGCTTTACCAACGCGCCAGCGCCGCCGAAGCAAGCGGGCTGCTGGCGGTTTCGGTCAATGCGGCCTTTACCGGCGCGGATGTCGCCTGCGCCGGTCCAACGGTGCTTGCGACCTATGACCGGCGCGACCCGACGCAGCAGGCCGAAGCCGAGGCTCTGGTCGAGGATCTCGCCGCGCAGATCTGGGATGGGCGGCTGAAAAAGCGCAATGTTTTCATCGAGGTCGATGAGGCCGCTGCCGAGGCTTTAGGCTGGACCGGCGAAAAGCCCCTCGTCATCGCCGATTATGCCGACAACCCCGGCGCGGGCTCCTATGGCGATTCCACCGCGCTTCTGTCGGGGCTGATGGCGGCGGGCGTCACCGGCGCGGTGTTCACGCCGATGATCGACCCCGAGGCCGCGGCCGAGTTGCACCGCCACCGCGAAGGCGAGACCGTCACGCTGCATATCGGCGGCAAGGGCGATCCGCGCTTTGGTGGCGGGCCGATCGAGGTGACGGGCGTGATTCGTCATCTTTCCGACGGGGCCTATACCGGAGACGGGCCGATTCAGGGCGGGCTTGCGCATAGTTTCGGGCCGACCGCAGTGCTGGATCTGGGCGGGATCGAGGTGCTGATCGTCTCCGAGGCGCAGCAGATGGTCGATCTGCAGCAGCTCCGTGCCTTCGGGATCGAGCCGACCCAGCGCCGCGTGCTGGCGCTGAAGTCGATGCAACATTTCCGCGCCGCCTTCGAGCCCATCGCGGGCAAGGTCATCATCTGCGACGCGGGCGCTTTGGCGACGCCGCGCGCCGAGCGGCGGCCCTATCTCCGCGCGCCACGCCCGCTCTGGCCGCTCGATCGGGACTTCGAGCGGTAGCCAAGCGTCAGGCCTTGATGCGCGCGCCGCTCGGGTCGTAAAGCGGCGTCAGGCTGGCCTCGGCGGCAAAGATCTGGCCCGCGACCTCGATCTGATAGCTTGAAGCCAGCATCTCGTCGGGGCTCTCGCCCGGCGCGGTGCAGGGCACATAGCCAAGACCAATCGCGCCGCCCAAAGCATGGCCGTAATTGCCCGAACTGAGCTGGCCGACGATCTTGCCATCGCGCAGGATCGGCTCGTTGTGAAAAAGCAGCGGCTCGGGATCGGTGAGCCGGAACTGCATCAGGCGACGCGCCAGCCCCGCCTCGCGCTTGCGCAGAACCGCCTCCCGGCCCATGAAATCCGGCTTGGCGGTGCGGACAGCAAAGCCGAGACCGGCCTCGAGCACGTGATCCTCATCGGTGATGTCATGGCCGAAATGGCGATAGGCTTTCTCGATCCGGCAACTGTCCATCGCATGGATGCCGCAAAGCTTGAGTTGGGGCGCGGCTTCGATCAGCGTCTCGAAGACATGGGCGGCCTGATCGGCGCTGACGTAAAGCTCCCAGCCGAGCTCGCCGACATAGGTCACGCGATGGGCGCGGGCGAGGCCCATGCCGATCTCGATCTCGCGCGCCCAGCCAAAGGGATGCGCGTCGTTCGAGAAATCATTGGGCGAGACGCGCGACAGAACCTCGCGCGATTTCGGCCCCATCAGCGAAAAGACCGCCTCATTCCCGCCCATATCGATGACCGAGACCGCGCTTTCGCCGATATGGCGACGCAGCCACGCCAGATCGCGCTGGAGGGTCGCGGCCGGCACCACCAGCAGGAACGAGGTTTCGCCAAGCCGCGTCACGGTCAGATCGCTTTCAATGCCGCCGCGCGCATTCAGCATCTGGCTATAGGTGATCCGGCCCACCGGCACGTCCATCTCGCCCGCGCAAAGATGGTTCAGATAGGCCAAAGCATCGCGGCCCTCGACCCGGATTTTCCCGAAAGAGGACATGTCGATCAGGCCGACGCCCTCGCGCAAGGCCAGATGCTCGGCGCGCTGGTTCTCGAACCAGTTCTGGCGCTTCCAGCTATAGCGGTATTCGCGTTCCTGGCCTTCGTTCGCATACCAATTCGCGCGCTCCCAACCGGCGGTTTCGCCAAAGACCGCGCCCTGCGCCTTGACCTGCTCATGGACCGGGCTGCGGCGGATGCCGCGCGCGGTGGCGGGCTGGCGATAGGGGAAATGGTCGGCGTAAAGCAGGCCCAGAGTCTCGGTCACGCGGTTTTTCAGGTAAAGCCGGTTGCGCTGGAACGGATGGGCGCGGCGGATATCGACCTCCCAGAGATCAAAGGGCGGCTCGCCGTCGTTCATCCATTGCGCCAAAGCCATGCCCGCGCCGCCGGACGAGACGATGCCGATCGAGTTATAGCCCGCCGCGACCCAGTAATTACCGAGCTCGGGGACTTCGCCGAGGTAGTAGCGGTCATCGGGGGTGAAGCTTTCGGGGCCGTTGAAGAAGGTGTGAATCCCGGCCTCCGCCAAGATCGGCATCCGGGCCACGGCTTTTTCGAGGATCGGCTCGAAATGGTCGAAATCTTCGGGGAGCTGGTCGAAACAGAAATCCTCTGAGATGCCGTTCATCCCCCAAGGTTTAGCGGTCGGCTCGAAGGCGCCCAACAAGATCTTGCCCGCATCCTCTTTGTAGTAAGCGCATTCGTCGGGCACGCGCAGCACGGGCAATTGGGCAAGTTCGGGGATGTTTTCGGTGACGATATAGAAATGCTCGCAGGCGTGAAGCGGCAGGGTCACGCCGTTCTGGCCCGCAAGCTCGCGCCCCCACATGCCGCCGCAGTTCACGACATGATCGGCGGCGATATGGCCCTGCTCGCCGCCCTGCACCCAGTCAACGCCGGTGACGCGACCGTCCTTGGCGGTCACCGCCTGCACCTTGACGTTCTCGATGATGCGGGCGCCTTTCATGCGCGCACCCTTGGCCATGGCGAGCGCGATATTGCCCGGATCGGCCTGCCCGTCCAAAGGCAGGTGCACGCCGCCGGTGACGCCCTCGATGTTGAGATGGGGGTAGAGGTTCAGCACCTCGGCTGGCGAAAGCTCGGTCACATCGACGCCGAAAGCGCGGGCGAGGCTCGCCTGCCGCCACAGCTCTTCGCGGCGCTCACCGCTCAGCGCGACCGAGATCGAGCCGCATTGCCGGAACCCCGTCGCCAGCCCGGTCTCGGCCTCGAGACGCGTGTAAAGATCGGCCGAATATTTCGCGAGCCGGGTCATGTTCTGGCTGGCGCGCAATTGCCCGATCAGCCCCGCCGCATGCCAGGTCGTCCCCGAGGTCAGCTGTTTGCGCTCCAAAAGCACGATATCGGTCCAGCCGAGTTGCGCCAGATGATAGGCGACCGAGCAGCCAGAGATGCCGCCGCCAATGATGACGACGCGGGCCTTCGAGGGAATATCGGACATATGCGTTCCAGAGATGAGGCGGGGGAAGATTGCCCTCAGCCTGCCGTGCCTCAAATGAAATTTCAATCAGAAATTTCATTATTAAGGAAGGATTGTCGCGCCCTTCAGGATTTTGCGTTTCCAACCGCGATCCGGCATGACAATCTGACCACGGCGCCCCGGCGTCAGGACGGCGGCAGACGGGGGCCAGATGAGCAAACAGATCGGCGACGACATTCGCGCTTTGCGCCGCGGTCGGGGCATCACGCTGAAAGAGCTGGCCGGAGCGGTCGGGCGCTCGCTGGGGTGGCTGAGCCAGATCGAGCGCGGCCAGACGGCGCCTTCGGTTCGTGATCTGGGCGCGATTGCCGATTTCTTTGGCATCAATATCAGCTTCTTCTTCCGCTCTGCCAGCCGCGCCGAGGAAGAGCAGGGGCTGATCCTGCGCGCGGCGGATCGCATGGCGATCGGCTCGCATGAAAGCGGGCTGACCGAAGAGCTGCTCTCGCCCTCGCTCAGCGGCTCGTTCGAGATGATCAAATCGGTCTTCGCGCCGCATTCGACCAGCGGCGGCGAGGTCAAGGCGCGCGAAAAGGAAGATGGCGGGATTCTGGTCTCGGGGCGGCTGTCGCTTCGGATCGGCGAGCTGTCTGTCGATCTGGAGCCGGGCGACAGTTTCCAGTTCATCAACCGCGCCTATTCATGGGAAAACCACGGCGAAGAGCCCGCCGTGGTGATCTGGGTCGTGTCGCCGCCGGTCTATTGAACCAGCCGCGCGGGTCTATTCTGCAACCATCGCCTCAAGCGTGCGGCGCATCGACAGGACGCCCAGCCGGGTGCCGTCGCTGGTGACCACGGTGACATGCTCGGCGCCGATCCGGGTGAAATGGCGCGCGGCATCTTCCAGCGTCTCGCCCTCGTGGATGGTGAGATCCGGCCAGCCCGAGGGATCGCCGATCGCTTCGGCCAAGGCGCGCGCCTGAATGACCTTGGCGCGGTTGACCTCCTTGACGAAGCTTTCGACATATTCATCGGCGGGGCGCAGGACGATGTCCTGACTGGTGCCCTGCTGGATCAGGTTGCCGTCGCGCAGGATTGCGATCTGGTCGCCCAGACGCAGCGCCTCGTCGAGATCGTGGGTGATGAAGACGATGGTCTTGCGGATCTCTTTTTGCAGATCGAGCAGCACCGTCTGCATATCGACCCGGATCAGCGGATCGAGCGCCGAATAAGCCTCGTCCATCAGCAGGATCGGCGCATCGTTCGAGAGCGCGCGCGCCAGACCGACCCGCTGTTGCATCCCGCCCGAAAGCTGGCTCGGGTAATGGTTCTCATAGCCCTTCAGCCCGACACGCTCGATCCAGCGCATCGCGGTGTCTTCGCGCGTCTTCTTGTCGACGCCCTGCACCTCAAGGCCATAGACCGTGTTGCCCAGAACCGTGCGATGCGGCAGCAGCGCAAATTTCTGGAAGACCATCGCGGTTTGCAGGCGGCGGAACTGACGAAGCTCTTCGCGGTTCATCTTCACGACATCGACGCCATCGACCAGCACCTCGCCCGCAGTGGGGTCGATCAAGCGGTTGATGTGGCGGATCAGGGTCGATTTCCCCGAGCCCGACAGCCCCATCACCACCTGGATCGAGCCCGCCGGGATCGAGAGGTTGATGTTGTTCAGGCCCAGAACATGACCGAATTCGCGGTTGAGCTCGGCTTTGCCCAGACCATTGCGGACCTTGTCGACCATGGCCTCGGCGCGCGAGCCGAAGATCTTGTAGAGGTTCTTGATCTCGATGGATGCGCCGGTTTTGTCCTCAGTCATTGGCGAGCTCCATGTGTTTTTGCAGGCGACGGCCAAAGGCCTGGCTGGCGCGGTCGAAGATGATCGCAATGCCGACGATGGCGAAACCGTTGAAGAGGCCGAGCGTGAAATACTGGTTCGAAATCGCTTTCAGCACCGGTTGGCCCAGACCCTGAACGCCGATCATCGAGGCAATGACGACCATCGACAGCGCCATCATGATGGTCTGGTTGATCCCCGCCATGATCGTCGGCAGCGCCAGCGGCAGCTGCACGTTCTTGAGCTTTTGCCAGCTCGACGAGCCAAAAGCATCAGCGGCCTCAAGCACGTCGCGGTCCACCAGTCGGATGCCGAGATTGGTCAGGCGGATCATCGGCGGCACGGCGTAGATGACCACGGCGATCAGGCCGGGCACGCGGCCGATGCCCAGAAGCATGACCACCGGGATCAGGTAAACGAAGCTCGGCATGGTCTGCATGACGTCGAGGATCGGGTTGATGATCGCCTGCACACGGCGCGAGCGCGCCATCATGATCCCGATCGGCAGGCCGACGGCGATGGCGATCAGCGTCGAGACAAGGATCATCGACACGGTCTTCATCGTATCGTCCCACATGCCGAAGGCACCGATCAGCGCCAGCGTGATCCCGGCAAGTGCCACGATCTTCCAGTTCCGGCTGGCGAACCAGACGATGGCCACAATCGCAAGCAGCACGATGAACCATGGCGTCTGGGTCAAAAGACGCTCCGACCAGATCATCAGCGTTTGCAGAGGAGAGAAGAAGGCCTCGATCGAATCGCCATAGGCGCGGGTAAATTCGCGAAATCCGTCGTCGATCGATTTCTTCAGCACGCGCAGCGTATCGTCGCTGATCGCGGGAAACTTAGACAGCCAATCCATGCGTCCGCCTTATCTGGAAGGGTTGCTCTTGCGTAGCGGTGGGCAGGCGGCGCGCCCCGGGAGGAGGAGGCCGCCTGCGTCTCGGGTCAGATCAAAGCGCGGCTTTGATCTTGTCGGCAGCCTCGGGCGAAACCCAGGGCGTCCAGAGATCGGGGTTTTCCTTGAGGAAATGCTTGGCGCCATCCTCGCCAGTGGCCTGGTTGTCGGACATCCAGGCCATCAGGCCGTTGACCGTCTTGTTCGACCAGCTGCGCTTGGAGAGATAATCCTTCACATCCGCCGGGGCACGCTCGGCAAAGGGCGTGGTGATGATCGTCGCGACCTTGTCGATCGGCCAGGCGTTCGGCTTCGGATCGGGGCAATCGGCGACCGAGGTGCAGCGCGCCCATTCCGCGCCGTCATAGGGCACGCCGAAGTCGAGCATGACCATCTCGTATTTGCCCAGAAGCGCGGTCGGCGCCCAATAATAGCCGATCCAGCCCTGCTTGCGCTCATAGGCGCGGGCGAGCGAGCCATCGAGACCAGCCGCCGAGCCGGTATCGACGAGGTTGAAGTTATGGCCCTTGCCGTCATAGGCGGTGAAGAGCTGGGTCGAGATCAGCGTGCCACCCCAGCCCTGCGGACCGTTGAAAACTGCACCTTGCGAGGGGTTTTCCGGATCGGGGAACAGCTCGGGATGTTTCAGCGCATCGGCGATCGTCTTGATATCGGGATGGGCGTCGACCAGATATTTGGGCACCCACCAGCCTTGCTGGCCGCCGTCCTGAAGCGCATCTCCGAGGATCTGGATCTTGCCCTCTTTGGTGCCGTTCGCGATGACTTCGGGGACCAGACCGGTCCAGCCTTCGGGCGCAAGGTCAGGCTGACCCTTTTCCACCATCGAGGTGAGCGAGGGCACGGTATCGCCGACAATGACTTCGGCGTTGCAGCCATAGCCCTTGTTGAGGATGAACTGATCGAGGTTGGCCAGCACCTCGGCGCTTTGCCAGGTCATGCTGACGATACTGACATTGCCGCAGCTCTCGGCGGCAAAAGCGGCCGGGGCCATGGCAGCGAAGCCAAGGACGCAGCTGGTCGCGAGTAATTTCTTCATCTTTCCTCCCTGTTTTGTTCGGCGGTGCCACAGCTCCTCTGCGACCGCCTTTGTGCTTTTTGCGGGGCGCGCTTGCCCAGAATGCTATTTTCCTCGCCGGACCATCCCATCGGCCGAGCCCATGCCCCGAGCATGACAGCCCGTGCCGAGATCGCCAGATAAAACTGCAGAAATGATGCCACGAATACGCCGAGCCGCTCCGGTTGACCGGTTTTTCGGCAGGCCGCCCCGACCCTGCTGGGCGGGCGAGCTGGCAGGGTGCGGCTGGCTCATCATGTCATCCGGTTGCTTGCCCCAAAAGGGCGGCGAGTTGATAACAGTTATTTCACCACCCATATGGCGTCGGAAAAAGGTCTGGAACGACCTCTCAGAAGCGAAAAGCGGCGTCTGTTCAGACCCGACGAGGAGCCTGACAGAGCTGTCAGGTTTCCACGACGAATTGTTCACAGCAAGATAATAGTCGCACATAAATTCTAAAAAATGAAGAAATCATTTGAAATTTCACGACGGCCAGATAGCTTTCGAAGCGATCTCACCCTTTTGGATGGGGTCCAATCCGGCCTGGAAGGGGAGTGAATATGGCGGCTATGTCGGAAAAGGTGCGCGTTCTGGTTATTGGCGGGGGCGCGGTGGGCGTCTCGTGCCTCTATCATCTCGCCAAAGCAGGCTGGACGGATTCGCTTCTGGTCGAGAAAAACGAGCTGACTTCCGGCTCGACCTGGCATGCCGCGGGCAATGTGCCGACCTTCGCGGGCGGCTCTGCCTTGATGAACATGCAGCGCTATTCGGCCGAGCTTTACCGCCGTCTGGGCGCCGAGGTCGATTATCCGATGAACTATCATGTCACCGGCTCGCTGCGGCTGGGACATAGCGAAGAACGCATGGATGAATTCCGCCGTGCCATCGGTCAGGCCAAGCGGCAGGGCATGGAGTATGACCTGCTTGGCCCCGACCGCATCCGTGAGCTTTACCCTTTCCTTGAAACCCACGGCGTCAAAGGCGCGCTTTACGACCCGCTCGACGGCGATATCGACCCGGCGCAGCTGACGCAGGCCTTCGCCAAGGGCGCGCGTGACATGGGCGCGCGAATTGAGCGTTTCTGTTCGGTCATCTCGGTCCGGCGCGAAAGCGAGGAGTGGGTGGTCGAGACCGACAAGGGCGAGATCCGCGCCACCTATGTCGTGAACGCGGCCGGCTACCGCGCGCAGGAGCTCGGCCGGATGTTCGGGCGCGAGGTGCCGATGATGGTGATGAGCCATCAATATATCCTCTTCGAAGAAATCCCCGAGCTCGCCGCCTGGTCAAAAGAGGTCGGCCACAAGCTGCCGCTCTTGCGCGATGTGGATTCGTCCTACTATCTGCGGCAGGAAAAGGCCGGGATGAACCTTGGCCCCTATGAGCGCCATGGCCGCGCCCATTGGGCGACGCCGGGCGATCCGATGCCCGATGATTTCAGCTTCCAGCTTTACCCGGACGATCTCGACCGGCTGGAATGGTATCTGAACGATGCCGTCGAGCGCGTGCCGATTTTGGGCACGGCGGGGCTCTCGAATGTCATCAACGGCCCGATCCCCTATGCGCCCGATGGCAATCCGCTGATCGGGCCGATGCCCGGCGTGCCGAATGCCTTCGAGGCTTGCGTCTTCACCTTCGGCATCGCGCAGGCCGGAGGGGCGGGCAAACTGCTCGCCGATTGGATCGTCAAGGGCCGCCCGGAATGGGATGCCTGGTCCTGCGACCCGCGCCGCTTCACCGATTACGCCGATCCCGATTACTGCGTCGACAAGGGGCTCGAGGTTTACGGCCACGAATATGCGATGCATTTTCCGCGCCACATCTGGCCCGCCGGACGCGACCGCAAAAAGTCGGCGGTCCATGACGAGGTCGCGGCTTTGGGCGCGCAATTCGGCCCCTATAACGGCTGGGAGCGCGCGCTGTGGTATGCGCGTGAGGGCGACGATACCTCGGAGGAGGCGACGCTGACCTGGGATCGCAACGGCCCCTGGCAGGCTCGCGTGGCCGAAGAATGCCGCGCGGTGCGCGATGCGGTGGGGATCTTGGACCTGCCGGGCTTTTCTCGGTTCGAGATTGTCGGCGGGAAGGCGAAAGCTTGGCTCGAGGGGCTCATCACCGGAAAGGTTCCGAAGGTCGGGCGCATCGGACTTGGGTATTTCTGTGATGAAGAAGGGCGGGTCGTGACCGAGATGTCGGTGATGACTTTGGCCGAGGATCGCTTTTTGCTGATCACGGCGGCGACCGCGCAATGGCACGATCGCGACTGGCTGCTCCGTCATTTGCCCGGCCATGGCGGCGTCACGCTGATCGATGTGACGCGGGAGTGGTCTTGCCAGATCCTGACCGGGCCGAAGGCGCGCGATGTGTTGGCGGCGGTGACCGGGGCTGATCTGGGCCAACCGTGGCTGAGCCATCAAGAGGCCGTTCTGGGCGGGCGTGCCTGCCATCTGGTGCGGGTGTCTTTTGCCGGGGAATTGGGTTGGGAGATCCATTCCCGGCGCGAAGATACGCCAGCGATCTGGGCCGCCGTGACCGAGGCTGGGGCGGCGCATGGGCTGCGGCCTTTCGGCATGTATGCCTTGGACAGTCTGCGGCTCGAGAAGGGGTATCGCGCCTGGAAGCAGGATCTTTCGACGGATTACACGGCTTTGGAGCTGGGGCTTTCGCGGTTCGTCGATTGGGAGAAAAGCGATTTCATCGGCCGGGCCGCGCTTTTGGCCGAGCGCGAGCGGGGCTCTGCGCGCCGCTTTGCCGTGCTGGAGTTGGAGGATCACCCGAAGGACGCGCCCTATCTGGCGAATGTGCTTTTGGGCGACGAAATCGTCGGCGATGTCACCTCTTGCGGCTATGGTTCTCGCTGCGAGAAGCTGATTGCGCTCGCGGTGTTGCAGGCCGATCTGGCCGAGCCGGGGCAGGCGTTGGAGGTCGATGTTTTCGGGCAACGCGTCAAGGCCGTGGTCGCCGGCGATGCGGCTTTGTGGGATCCGGCGAATGTACGGTTGCGGGCCTAGATCGGCCCACAGCTCCGTTGAGGAAGGCGGCCCTTAGGCCGCCTTTTGCACCATCAGCCGCGAGGGCGCGACCTGCAGGTGGATGTTCGCACCGATTTCGGGCACCGGCTCGTCCGCGCCGTTAAAGACGACGAAGGTGATCGGCGTGCCGCTGACATCCGCCGCGACCGAGACCAGCGCGCCGAGGAATTCGACCCCGGTCACCGTGGCCGGGATCCCCATCGGAGCAAGCCGGAAGGCCTCGGGGCGGGCGGCAAGGGTGACGCGGCCTGCGGGCAGGTTGCGCTCGAGCGCGATTTCCGTGTCACCGACGCGGACGCGGCCCGCGGCGGGGTCGGTCACCTCGGCGGGCAGGCGGTTCAGCGTGCCGACGAAGCTTGCGACGAATTCGGTCGCCGGGCTGTTGTAGATCTCTTGCGGCGAGGCAATCTGATCGGCGATGCCCTGATGCATGACGACGATGCGGTCGGAAATCGCCATCGCCTCTTCTTGGTCATGGGTCACGAAGATCGTGGTGATGCCGAGCTGCTGCTGGATCTCGCGGATCTGGTTGCGCAGCGAGACGCGGACCTTGGCGTCGAGCGCCGAAAGCGGCTCGTCGAGCAAAAGCATCTGCGGTTTCGGCGCAAGCGCGCGGGCCAGAGCGACGCGCTGCTGCTGACCGCCAGAGAGCTGCCACGGATAGCGGTTGCCGAGATCGGGCAGGCCGATCAGGTCGAGCATCTCCTGCACGCGAGCGGCTCGGTCACGGCTGGGCACGCCTGCAACCTTGAGGCCGAAGCCCACATTTTGTGCCACGGTCAGGTTCGGAAACAAGGCGTAGGATTGAAACACCATGCCGACATTGCGCTGGTTGGCGCGCAGGCGGGTGATCTCTTTGCCATCGACGCGGATCGCGCCGCTCGTCGGAGTCTCGAAACCCGCGACCATGCGCAGCACCGTGGTCTTGCCGCAGCCCGAGGGACCGAGCAGCGAGATGAACTCACCCTTGGCGACATTGAGGTTGAAATCCTTGACGACGCGCGTGTCGCCGAAGGTCTTTTCAAGATGTTCGAGGTCGAGGAAGCTCATTTTCCCATCCTTCCAACGCGCGCCAGCCGCGAAATCAGGCTCATCACGCCCATACATGCCCAGGTGATGGCAAAGGCGATGACGGCGAGGGCTGCCGGTTCATAGGCGCGGTTGGCGCCGAGGATCTGCATGTAAGGGCCGAAAGCCGGCCGGTTCAGAAGCGAGGCCATGGTGAATTCACCGATCACGATGGCAAAGCTGAGGAAGGCGCCCGACATCACCGCGCCAAAGACATTGGGCAGGATCAGGCGGCCGAGGATCGTCACCCAGCCCGAGCCGAGGCTTTGCGCGGCCTCGGTCAGGCTGCGCACGTCGATGGTCGAAAGCCCGGTATCGACGGCGCGATACATATAGGGCAGCGCCAACACGACATAGCCAAACATCAGAAGGATATTCGTTCCCATCGCGGTTCCGGTCATCGGCAGCACCGAGGAGGTGTTGAAGAGCCGGATATAGCCGAAGACCACGACGATCGCCGGAATGACCAGCGGCAGCAGGGTGATGAACTCGATATAGGGCCGCATCCGGGGCAGGCGCAGGCGCACCCAATAGGCGGTCGGCACGACGATCAGCACGCCAACCACGATGGTGGCCAGTGCCATGATGACGGAGTAGCTCAGCGTTTCCTGAAAGCGCGGGTCGTTCAGAACCGAGCGATAGGCGTCGAGCGAATATTCCCCGCGCCGCATCCGCAGCGAGAATTCCAGCGTGCCGATCAGCGGCAGGAAGAAGTAGAGCCCGCCGATGATCAGCGCGGCCCAGGACCAGAAACGTCTCATCGCATCCACCTTTCCGCGCGGGTGCGCAGCACGATGTAGACGAGGTTCGCGAGCCCGGTGACGACGATCATGCCGAAGGCCATGGCATAGCCCAGATGCGGGTCTTGCAGCACGTCGCCGCGGATTTGTGCAAAGAGCATGATCGGCACGATCGAGAGCGTCGAGCCGGTCAGCGCATAGGCCGTCGCCACCGCGCCGAAGCTGTTGGCGAAGAGCAGCGCGAATGTGCCCAGCAGCGAGGGGAAGAGGACCGGCAGGGCGACCATGCGCCAATATTGCCAGCCGGAGGCGCCGAGCACCTCGGCCGCCTCGCGCCATTCCTTCTTCAGCCCGTCCAGCGCCGGGGTGATGATCAGGATCATCAGCGGGATCTGGAAGAAGAGATAGGTCAGCGTCAGGCCCCAGAAGCTCAGCAGGTTGAAGCCCATCGCATAGATGTTGATCCCGAACCATTGCTTGAGCAGCACGGTCACCAGACCGACGCGGCCAAGCGTCGCGATGAAGGCGAAGGCCAGCGGCACGCCTGCAAAGTTCGAGGCCACGCCCGAGAAGGTCGAGATCGGCCCGCGCAGCCATTTCGGCAAGCCGCCGTGGACCATGGCCGCCGCAATGGCAAAGCCGATCACACAGCCCAGAATGGCCGAAGCCGCCGAGACCTGAATCGAGAGTTTGAAGCTGTCCATGATCCGGGGCGTCAGCAGCCCCCTCAGATTGTCCAGCGTGAATCCGCCATCAGCGGAACGAAAGGCGCCGAGAACGATATTCATCGTCGGCAGCA
This sequence comes from Paracoccus aminophilus JCM 7686, assembly GCF_000444995.1. Taxonomy (NCBI): domain Bacteria; kingdom Pseudomonadati; phylum Pseudomonadota; class Alphaproteobacteria; order Rhodobacterales; family Paracoccaceae; genus Paracoccus; species Paracoccus aminophilus. The sequence continues at coordinate 129,473 of NC_022041.1, forward strand.
CCAAAAACAGCAGGGCGAAAGCAAGGAAAGGGACAAGCCCCAGCCAATTCAGCCCGATCCGTCGGTTCATTGCATCGCCCGTAAAGGGGCCCCGCCACAGCATGGCGGGGCCGGTTCACTTTCCAGAAGGATTATTCCTTGACGGCTGCACCGACAACGGAATCCCACTTCTCGGTCACAACTTTCTTGTTGGCGTCCTGCTGGTCCAGCGTCGGGAAGACGGCTTTTTCATAGGCGGCCGCCGGGGGCAGCGCGTCCAGAAGCTCTTGCGGGATCTTGCCGTTCTTGGCGAGATCGTTGAAGCGGATCGGGTGGCAATAGCCTTTCAGCCAAGCCAGCTGGCCCTCGTCTGAATAGAGGTATTCCATCCAGAGTTTCGCGGCATTCGGATGCGGCGCATGGGCCGAGATGCCCTGAACATAGACGCCAGCGACAACACCATCTTCCGGGATCACGACCTCGACCGGCGGGTTGCCGTTCAGGCTGTCACGCCACGAGAGCAGGTTGTAGTCCCAAGCCGCAACGATCGGGGTTGCGCCCTGAGCGATCGTGGCCGATTTGCCGATGACCGGAACAAAGTTGCCCGCATCGTTGATTTGCTTGAAGAGCTCGAGCGCTTTCGTGCCCGATTCCTCGCCCGGCGCGCCGCCATTGGCGATGCCCGCAGCCAGCATCGACATGATCGCCTGAGCCGAGGCGCGCGGGTCGCCCGCCAGAGCGAAGGCATTGGCATATTCCGGCTTGGTCAGATCCGACCATTTCGTCGGCACGTTATCGACCAGATCCTTGTTCACGCCAAAGGCCATGACGCCGTAATAGTCGCCATACCAGAAGCCTTCGGCATCCTTGGCGTCATCCGGGATCGAATCCCAGGTCGAGACTTTATAGGGCTGAAGCAGGCCTTCTTCTTTGGCGCTCGGGCCATAGGGCAGACCCACGTCGATGACATCGGGCGCCTGCGGGCCGGTGTTGCCCTTGTTGGCGCGGATCGCTTCGAGCTCGTCGGCCGAGCCTGCGTCGGGGTTGAGTTCGTTCACCTTGATCTCGGGGTATTTCGCCTTGAAGCCCTCGATCACGCCACCGTAGTTGCACCAGTCATGGGGCAGCGCGATCGTGGTCAGCGTGCCTTCCTTCTTGGCGGCAGCTTCGATGGCGGCAAGATCCTCGGCCTGTGCGACGCCCGAAATGGCGACCAGCAGGGCCATGCCCGCGGTGGTGGTTTTCAAGAAGTTCATCTTCATCTTCCCTCAACATTGTCCCCCGGCTAAATGCGGCGGGCGGTCCGCTGGAATTAAACACGGGTCATGACAAAGTTGTAAAGATTATTGGGCGTTTGGCCTGTTCTTTCAGCCAGTTCTTCGCGATCTGCGGGGGGCTTTGCGGCAAAATCCCGGGAAATTGTGACAGTGCCCTTCCGGGGTGAAAGCCCGCTTTCGAAGCTCACCTTAGGGAAGGTTCGCGCTTTCGTGATTCGCGGCCCGGCTGTCTCTTGGCTGCGGCCGCGCAAGACTCGGCGACGAAAGCCGCGCGAGGGTGTATTATGGCGCCGTCGGCGCGCGCGCTTCGGTCAGGAGCAGCAAAAGCGCCTCCGCGATCCGATGGCCATGATGAGGCTCTGCTCCGGAGTGACGAGGATGAAACTTCTTCCGGGACTTCTCTTTGCGACCCTGACCCTCGGCCTGCCGATGCTTCCGGGCATCGCCGCCGCAGCCGGGACGGTCAAGACTGATGCGGCCAAGATGACGCTATATACCTTCGACAAAGACAAGGATGGCGTGCCGTCCTGCTATCAGGATTGCGCGAAAAACTGGCCGCCCTATCTCGGCAAGTCGAGCGAGAAAATGGGCACGGGCTGGAAGCTGGTCGAGCGCACCGACAAGACCATGCAATGGGCCTATGACGGCAAGCCGACCTATCTGTTCTCGGGCGATAAAAAGCCCGGAGACATGACTGGCGACGGCAAGGGCGGGATGTGGCACGCGCTCAAAGAATAGGCTGACAGCTCAGTCCGGACCCGGGTCATGGAGAAAGGCCCCGCTCTGATCCACCGGGTCCGGATGCATTGCTTTGTGCGGGCGACCGGCAAGGCGTCCTTCTGCGCAGAATCGCCCCGCAAAAGGCGAGTGAAAATCGCAAAACTCTATTCTGAGGTGTGACAGGCGGGTCAAGCTGGTGCCGGATACGGCGCGCGGCGGGGCAAAGCTGCCACGGGTTGGCCGGACTTTGCCGGGGAATGCCCGCTTAGGCGGCGATCCCGCGATATCAATTCCTAAGTTTCTCCGTAAACCCATTGCGATGGCCGCGCCGGACGCCAACTATACGTTCGAGATTTGCGCGGAGAACCACCATGGCCACCGAAGGATTTGGCGACATCATTGGCCCGATGGTCGTTCTGATGGGGGCGGCGGTCGTCGCCGTGCCCTTGTTCCGAAGACTCGGGCTGGGCTCGGTTCTGGGCTATTTCGTGGCAGGGATGCTGGTCGGGCCGTCGCTGTTGGGGATCTTCACCGATCCGGCCTCGATCCTGCATTTCTCGGAACTCGGCGTGGTGATGTTTCTCTTCATCATCGGGCTGGAGCTCAGGCCCCAGAAGCTCTGGGCGATGCGCTCGCAGATCTTCGGGCTGGGGCTGGCGCAGGTCGCCACCTGTATCGCGCTGCTGACCATTGCCGCTTCGCTGGTGTTTTCGCTGCCGGTCGAGCGCGCCTTTGTCGCCGGGGCGGGCTTTGTCATGTCCTCGACCGCCGTCATCATGTCGATCCTGCAAGAGCGGGGCGAGCTCGCCAGCGCCGACGGCCAGAAGGATGTCGCGATCCTGCTGTTCGAGGATCTGATGATCGTGCCTCTGCTGGCGCTCGTGGCCTTTCTGTCGCCGCTGACCCAATCGGGCGGCGGCGGTGCGCAAGCGGTGCTGATCGGGCTAGGCGCGCTGGTTTTGCTGATCCTCGCCGGGCGCTATCTGCTCGATCCGTTCTTCGCCCTGATCGCCCGGGCGCGGGCGCGTGAAGTCCTCAGCGCGGGCGCGCTTCTGGTGGTGCTGGGCTCGGCGCTGCTGATGGAGGCGGCGGGGCTTTCGATGGCGATGGGCTCTTTCCTCGCCGGGGTGATGCTGTCGGGGTCGAGCTATCGCCACCAGATCGAAAGCGATATCGAGCCGTTCCGCGGCCTGCTTATGGGCCTCTTCTTTCTCGCGGTCGGCATGACGCTGGATCTCAGCGTGGTCATGGCGGAATGGCCGCTGCTGATCGCGATGCTTGCGGTCTTTGTGCTGGTCAAGGCGATTGGTGTCTATGGCGTGGCGCGGGCCTTCGGCTCTGGCAATCTGGCGGCGCTGCGGCGCACTTCGGTCTTTGTGCAGGGCGGCGAATTCGCCTTCGTGCTCTATTCGGCGGCGGCGAATGGCGGGCTGTTCACCCCGCGCGAGAATGCGCTGTTTTCGACCGTCATCATCCTGTCGATGGCGCTGACGCCCTTGATCCTGATCGTGGCCGAGCGGGTTTTGCAGGAAGAGCAATCGCTGGACGGGGTCGAAGAGGCCAATGGGCTGAAGGGGCAGGTGCTGCTGATCGGCTTCGGGCGCTTCGGCCAGATCGCCTCGCAGGTCCTGCTGCTCAAGGGGATCGAGGTCTCGATCATCGAAAGCAACCCCAACCGCATCCGCGAGGCCGAGCGTTTCGGCTTCAAGATCTATTACGGCGACGGCACCCGGCTCGACATTCTGCGTGCTTCGGGGGCGGAAGAGGCTGAGGTCATTATCGTCTGCACCGACGACAAGCGCGCCACCAGCCAGATCGCCGAGCTGGTGCTGGCCGAATTCCCGGTCGCCAAGCTGCTGGTGCGCTCTTATGACCGGGGCCATGCGCTTGAGCTGCGCCGCATGGGTGTCGATTACGAGATCCGCGAGACCGTGGAATCGGCCTATCTCATGGGCGGCGAGGGGCTGCGCGCTTTGGGTATGGCCGAAGAGGATATCCGCGAGGGGATGGAAGACATCCGCATCCGCGACATCGAGCGTCTGGCCGCGCAAATGCAGGGCGGTCTGCGCCCGGCGGCTGGGGCCGAGGAAAAAGGCCCGACCCCCGAACCTTTGGCGCGGGTCAGGCAGTTGATCTACAAGGAGAAGAAAGCGTCGTGACGACCATTCTGGCTTTGGCGGGCAGCCTGCGCCGCGCCTCTTACAACCGTGGCCTTCAGCGCGCGGCGATCGAGGCCTCGGGCGCGGATTTCGAGGTGATCGGCGGCCATATCGACGAGGTGCCGCTTTATAACGGCGATCTCGAGGCCGAGTTCGGCCTGCCCGCGCCGGTTCGCCGCCTGCAAGAGCAATTGGCGGCGGCTGATGGCCTGCTGCTGATCTCGCCGGAATATAACGGCGGCCTGCCGGGCGTCTTGAAGAACGCGGTCGACTGGATGTCGCGCGGCGAGGGGCTGCGCGCCTTTCGCGACAAGCCCGCTGCGGTCATCGGCGCGTCAGAGGGCAGTTTCGGCACGGTTCTGGGCCAAGCGCAATGGGCGCAGATCTTCCGCAAGCTCGGGATGGCGCCGTGGTATGGCCGCCAGCTCATGGTCACCACGGCCGCGCAGCGTTTCGATGCCGAGGGCAATCTGACCGATGACGAGATCCGCAAGCGGCTGCATGATTATCTCGCGGCCTTTGCCCATCATTTGGCGCGCTGAGCGCGGTGCTCTTGCGGCCCTGACGAACACTCGCGGACACCGCGTTCGTCAGGGCCGAACACAATAGGGCTCCCGTCACGGGGCAATCGCGCCTATCTTGGCTGTGAACCGCAAGGAGAACGCCATGAGCTGGAACCCCGCCTTGACCCCCGGCTGCCCCGATGAAATCGGGGTCGATGCCATCGAGACCTTGATTATCCCCCGCGCCCGCGACCTCGGCAGTTTCGAGGTGAAGCGCGCTTTGCCCGCCCCGAAACGCCAGATGGTCGGGCCCTTCATCTTCTTCGATCAGGCAGGCCCCGCCGAGTTTCTGACCGGGCAGGGTGTCGATGTCCGCCCCCATCCCCATATCGGTCTGGGCACGGTCACCTATCTCTATCGCGGCGATTTCCACCACCGCGACAGCATCGGCACCGATCAGGTGATCCTGCCCGGCGCGGTCAACTGGATGGTCGCGGGCAAGGGCGTGACCCATTCCGAGCGCACCTCGGAAGCGGCGCGTCAGGGGCCGAGCAGCCTTTTCGGCATCCAGACCTGGATCGCGCTGCCCGAGGACCGCGAGGATATGGACCCGCTCTTCGAGCATCACGGCAAGGACAGCCTGCCGATGATCCGCGATCAGGGCATCGAGGCCAAGCTGATCCTCGGCCATGCTTACGGCGAGAAAGCCCCGGTCACGATGTATTCCGAGGCCTTCTATCTCGATGTCGTGCTGGCCCCGCGCGCCTTGTTCCCGCTGCCCGACGATCACGAGGATCGCGGCCTTTACATCACGCAGGGCTCGGTCAGCATTGCGGGCCAGACCTTCGAGGCCGGTCAGATGATGGTCTTCCGCCCCGGCGACAAGATCACGGTGGCGGCGGGCGAACAGGGCGCGCGGCTGATGGCTTTGGGCGGCGCGACGCTGAACGGGCCGCGCCATGTCTGGTGGAATTTCGTCTCGTCCTCGAAGGAAAAGATCGAGCACGCCAAGGAAGAATGGCGCGCGGCCAATTGGGGCTTGGGTCAGTTCGACCTGCCGCCCGATGACCGCAGCGAATTCATCCCGCTGACCGACGGCAGCTGACGCTTCGGGCAGATTTGTCGCAAAAGGAAAAGGGGCCGCGTGGCCCCTTTTCCAATGCCGCGCGCGGGCTTGGATCAGTGCCGGATCAGCTCGACCGCCAGCACCAGAAGGATCAGCGCGAAGCCTTTCTTCAGCACATCGCCGGGCAGGCGGCTGGCCAGACGGGCACCGAAAGGCGCGGCCAGAACCGAGCCAAAGCCGATGCCGATCAGCGCCTGCAAATGGATGGACCCGAGCATCGGCGCGGCGACCCCGGTCAGCGGGCGGAGGGCGTGAAACACCGCACCGAAGATCGTCACCGGCAGGCCAATCGCCGCCGAGGTCGCGACCGCGCGCACCATTTTCCAGCCGCGCCCCGACAGAAACGGCACCATGAAGACGCCGCCGCCTGCGCCGATCAGTGCCCCGGCAAAGCCGATGGCCGCCCCGGCGGCGCGGTAGATCGCCACCGAAACCGGCCGCACCGCGCCCCCGGTTCGGCCCGAGATCAGCATTTTCACCCCGACGAACAGCAAAAACGCCGCGAAGATCAGCTTCAGCGTCGAGGCGGGCAGCCGCGTGACCAGCAGCGACCCGGCCAGCACGCCCAGCAGGCTGAAGGGCACGATGGCGCGGAAGGCGGGCCAGTCGATATTGCCCAACCGGTTATGGGCCACGACCGTGCTGACAGAGCCGATGGTCACGATCCCCATCGAGGTCGCCAGCGCCACGGTCGGCGCCAGATCCGGCGGCACGCCGAGATGGGGCAGCGCGAAGGTCAGCACCGGCACGGCGATCAGCGCCATGCCGACGCCGATCATGCCCAGAAGCAGGCCGCCGATCAGGCCAGCCGCGAACAGCAAAAGCAAGGTGGTCATGCGAAAGCTCCTTTCGGGATATCGCAGGTGAGCCGGGCGGCCAGATGATCTCTCGGGCCGCGCGCGAATGTGACTGGCGTCACTTGGCGATTGGCGAGGAGCAGGCCTTCAGGCTTATATACAGCAAATTCAAACGGTCGTATTTTCTCGCGACGAAGATGCGGCCAAGGAAACACGCGACGCGGTCGGAAGGAAAGGGACGGACATGAGTGTCCTCGGCGGGCAGGGGCGCAAGCTTCTCGCCGATATCGTTTTCGAGCGGATGCAGCGCGCGATCAAATCGGGCGCTTATGACGCCAATGAGCGGCTGCCGACCGAGCATGGGCTTGCGGCGGAATTCGAGGTCTCGCGCCCCGTGATCCGCGAGGCGTTGCGCCGCCTGCGCGAGCAGGGGCTGGTCGAGTCGCGTCAGGGCGCGGGCAGTTTCGTGCGGGCCATCGGGCTGAAAGAGCCGCTTGGCTTCGGGCGGCTTGATGACGGCAGCGATCTGACCAATTGCTATGAATTCCGCCGCACGCTGGAACCCGAGGTCGCGGCCTTGGCGGCGCTGCGCCATGATGCCTGCAGTCTCTCGGCGATTGCGCTGGCGCTCGAGATGATGCGCGCGGCCGCCGCGCGCTCGATCCACCGCGAAGATGCCGATTACCAGTTCCATCTGGCGATTGCCCATGCTTCGGGCAACGAGTTCTTTTCGACCGCGCTTGAGGCGCTGAAGGAACATATCGCGCTGGCGATGCGCCAATATGGCGTTGTGCTGGACGATGACCGTCAGGGGCTTGCCAATTTCATCGACGAACACCGCGCGATTTACGAGGCGATCCGCGACCGCAATTCCGGCGAGGCGCGCCGGTTGATGGCCGCCCATCTGATCTTGCCCGAGATGGTTCCAGCCAAGCCCTTCGCGCGGGCCGAAGCCGCCCGCGCTTGACCGGGCGACCGATTAACCCCCCACCGATTAACCAAGCGTCGCCGCCAGATCCTGCGCGAACAACCGGGCGACCTCGGTCGGTTCTGGCTGGACCCGCAAGGCGATGTAGAACTGTGATTTCCAGTCGAGCCCGGGCCCGCCAAGCGCGCGCATCTCGCCGCGATCGACCCATTTCTGCGCGAAATGCACCGGTAGGAAGCCCAGAAAGCAGCCCGAGCGAATCAGCACGGCCTGCGCCTCCATATTTGAAACCGAAGCCGTGATCAGCGGATCATGCAGCGCGGCCAGCTCGGCGCGTTGCAGATAGGGCCGCACCGTCATCGGATGGGCCGAAATTTCCTGCGGCGAGATCGCGCCCGGCTCGCGGTCGAAAAGCGGATGATCCTGCCCGCAATAGAGCGCGTGATCCTCGACCCAGACCGGGCGGTAGTCGATATTCGGGTGCCGGGTCGGAAAGGGGCCAATGGCGACATGGATATCGCCGGTTTGCAGCCCTTTGCTCAGCGCCTCGGTCGTGCCGACCTCGACGGTCAGCCGCACCTGCTGCTCACGCGTGAAAAAGCGCCGGATCGCGTGGTGGATCGGCAGATCGGGGTTGTCGGCCTCGCTGTCGACGATGCCGATGCGCAGATGCCCGGTCAGCATCCGGCGCAGCGTGCCAAGATTGGCCTCGCAGACCTCCATCACCGAGAGCATGCGCTTGGCCTCGGCATAGACCTCTTGCCCCTTGGGCGTCACGGCAAAACCCGCGCGCCCGCGATGACAGAGCGTGAAGCCCAAGGTCGTTTCCAGATCCTTGAGATGGGTCGAGATCGCCGCAGGCGAGGCGCCCAGCACCGCCTGAGCCCCGCCAAAGCCGCCATGTTCGACCACGGCGCAGAAGGTGCGCAGATTGCGCAAGGTATAGTCGTTGATGCGCATCGCTCCTCCTCCTTTCGGTCGAATACATCAGAAATCCCGAAACGAATAACAGAAACTCTCGATTTATGGCAGGTGAGCGGCGCGGCATCGTCAGATCCGGTCGCAGGACAGCGGGGAGGTTGTCCTGCGGCCAGGGCCTGCGCTCCCCAAAGCCGCAACCAGCCAGAGGGGAGGAGACCTCATGACTGCCGAGACCACCGAATTCAGGGCCAATCCCGGTCCGAGCCGCGCTGAGGTGGCCGAAAGCGGCCTGCTGCGCCGCGCCGCCTTCGCCAGCTTCATCGGAACCTTTGTCGAATGGTTCGACTATGCCGTTTACGGCTTTCTCGCCGCGGTCATCGCCAAGGTGTTCTTTCCGGCGACCGATGCCCGCAGCGCCTTGATGGCGACCTATGCGGTCTTTGCGCTGAGCTTCATCGTGCGTCCGATCGGCGGCGTGATCTGGGGCCATTTCGGCGATAAATTCGGGCGCAAGGCGACGCTGTCGCTGTCGATCTTCATCATGTCGGGCGCGACTTTCGTCATTGCTTTCCTGCCGGGCTATCAGTCCGTCGGCATGTTGGCACCGGTGCTGTTGCTGCTGACGCGGATGGTGCAGGGCTTTGCCGCCTCGGGCGAATTCGCGGGCGCGGCCTCGTTTCTGGCGGAATATGCGCCCGACAACCGGCGCGGCTTTTTCACCTGCCTTGTGCCTGCGGGTGAGGCGACCGGGCTGCTCGCGGCCTCGCTGTTCGTGGCGGTGCTTTATGGCGTCCTGACCGAAGAACAATTGCTGTCCTGGGGCTGGCGTCTGCCCTTCCTGATGGCGCTGCCCTTGGGCTTTGTCGGCGTCTACATCCGGCGCCGCCTTGAGGAATCCCCGCATTTCCAATCGCTTGAGGAAGAGCGCCATGTGCCCGTGGCTCCGGTCAAAGAGCTGCTTCAGAACCATCTGCCGCAGATCTTCACGGCCTTTGGCGGCACCTTGGTCAATGCGGTCGGCTTCTATCTGATCCTGATCTATATGCCGACCTGGCTGTCGGATGAGCTGGGCGTCGGCAAGGAAGCGGCCTTCCTGAGCGCGACGGTGACGCTTTTGGCCTATCTTTGCGCGATTTTCCTGATGGGGCGGTTGTCGGACCGGATTGGTCGCAAGCGGATCTTGCTGCTGTGCTCGGGGCTGTTCATGGTGGCGACGCTGCCTTTGTTCAGCGTGCTCTCGTCGGTCGATTACACCGGCATGGCGAGCGGTGGCTACCTGCTGATCCTCGCGGTTCTGTCGCTTTTTGGCATCCTCTTCGCGATGAATGGCGGCACGCTGGCGACCTTCCTGTGCGAGCTTTTCCCGACCCGCGTCCGCTTCTCGGGCTTCGCGCTCAGCTATAACTCGGCGAATGCGCTGTTCGGCGGCACCGCGCCGCTGGCGGCGACCTGGATCGGCGGCTTTATCGGCGCGGCCTATGCTCCGGCCTGGCTGCTGACCATCGCCGCCGCGATCACCTTTGTTTCCATCATGTTCAGCCGCGCCGGAGCCCCCGGCGCCAAGCTGGAAGACTGACCTCGACCCGAAAGGACCCCCTTATGAGCGCTACTTATGACGCTGGCCGCCTGAACCTGCCCTTCGTTGGCATCTGCACCTTCGGCAAGAATCCCTATGTCGCGGATTGGTCGAAGATCGACGCCGATGTTGCCGTGCTGGGCGCGCCCTTCGATTTCGGGACGCAATACCGCGCAGGCTCGCGCTTTGGGCCGAGGGGCGTGCGCGAGGCCTCGACGCTCTTCAGCTTTGGCCATGGCGGCGCCTATGACCACGAAGACGACGCGACCTATCTGACCTCGGATGTGCGCATCGTCGATATTGGCGACGCCGATATCGTCCACACCGATACCGCGAAAAGCCATGCCAATATCAAGACCGGGGTCGAGGCGATCCTGAATGCCGGGGCCTTCCCGGTGGTGATCGGCGGCGATCATTCGATCAACATCCCCTGCATCGAGGCCTTCGCGGGGCGCGGCGACATCCACATCCTGCAAATCGACGCCCATCTCGATTTCGTAGACGAGCGTCACGGCGTGCGCACCGGCCACGGCAGCCCGCTGCGCCGCGCCTCGGAAAAGGACTATGTCACGGGCATGACCCAGGTCGGCATCCGCAACGTCTCGTCGACGGCGCGCGATGGCTATGAGGCGGCGCGGGCGGCGGGCTCGGATATCCTCTCGGTGCGTCAGGCGCGCAAACTGGGGGCCGAGGGGGTGATCGACCGCATCCCGGAGGGCGCGCGCGTCTATGTCACGCTTGATATCGACGGCTTCTGCCCCTCGATCGCGCCCGGCACCGGCACGCCCTCGCATGGCGGCTTCCTCTATTACGAGGTGCTCGAAATGCTGCAGGCGGTGGCGCAACGTCACGAGATCGTCGGCATCGATCTGGTCGAGGTCGCGCCCGATTACGACCATGGCGATGTCACCTCGGTTCTGGCGGCGCAGGTGCTTCTGAACTTCCTCGGCTTCGTCTTCCACGCCCGGGCGCAGCGCACGCAAAGCTGATATGCTGCGGCGTCACAGCGATGGCGCTTGAAACCGAATCCGCAAGATGCGAGAGGGGGCCCAACGGCCCCCTTCTTCTTTTCCGGCCACCAGTTTTCCCTACATTTCAAGCAAAACTCAGCAAAGTCAGATGGCTTGGCGGGCATCGTTGCCTATATACCATATGTTGACATTTCTGTGGCGGTGGTGTCCATTGGTTGTGTTCTGGTTCTTGAGTCGGGCGAAAGCTTGAGGAGGGAAAAAGAGGGAAGCTGGTTCAAGCCAGCGCTGCCCCCGCAACTGTAGGCGGAGAGCGAAGCCAAAGAGGTCCGGGGGCTGCCACCCCTAGGGATCGGCCGAGCCGTGACCCGTGAGTCAGAGACCTGCCAGGACAGGAAAAAGACTTAACCGTGCGGTGGGCGCGGGACCTTTTGATATCCGTCGCGGTGCGCTTCGACGGTGGTCCCTTCGCCTCTCGTGCCATGCCTAGGGACAAAAAATGACCATCACCGTCTACTCCAAACCGGCTTGCGTGCAGTGCACGGCCACCACCCGCGCGCTCGATGCAAAGGGCCTGTCCTATCAGGTGGTGGACCTGACGGAAGACGCGGCTGCCATGGAGAAAGTGGTGGCGCTTGGCTATCGTCAGGCCCCGGTGGTGATCGCGGGTGAAGAGCATTGGGCCGGGTTCCGTCCCGACATGATCGGCCGCCTGTCGTAAGGAGCCCGCCGCGCCGTGCTGGATCTGGTCTATTACTCCTCGCGCTCGGGCAATACGGCCCGCTTGGTGGAGCGGCTGGGCCTTGGCGGCGCGCGGATACCCCTGTCGCCTGCCGAGCCGATGCCCGAGCCCCGCGTGCCCTATGTGCTGGTCCTGCCGACCTATGCAGACGGGCAGGGGCGGGGCGCTGTCGCCAAGCCGGTGATCCACTTCCTGAACGACACCGCCCGCCGCGCCTTGTTGCGTGGCGTCATCGCCGGGGGAAACCGAAACTTCGGCTCGACCTTCGCCCTTGCGGGCGATGTGATCGCACAAAAATGCAACGTCCCGGTGCTCTACCGCTTTGAGCTTTCCGGCAATGAAACCGACATCGCCCGTATCCGCGCGGGCCTAGCAGAATTCCGGGGGATGGAATGCTCGACAATGGCGTGAAGGCCGAACTCGATTATCATGCGCTGAACGCGATGCTGAACCTCTATGACAATGAGGGCAACATCCGCTTTGACGCCGACCGCAAGGCGGCGCATCAATATTTCCTCCAGCATGTGAACCAGAACACCGTGTTCTTCCACTCGCTGGACGAGAAGCTCGATTATCTGGTCGAGGAAGGCTATTACGAGGCCGAGGTTCTGGACCAATATTCCAAGAACTTCATGCGCCAGATCTGGGACGAGGCTTACCGCAAGAAGTTCCGCTTCCCGACCTTCCTCGGCGCGTTCAAATATTACACCTCCTATACACTGAAGACCCGCGACGGTCAGCGCTATCTCGAGCGTTATGAGGACCGCGTCGTCATGGTCTCGCTGGCGCTGGCGCGCGGCGATGAAAAGCTGGCGACCCGCTTCATGGATGAGATCCTTTCGGGGCGCTTCCAGCCGGCAACGCCGACCTTTCTCAATGCCGGGAAGAAATCGCGCGGCGAGCTGATTTCCTGCTTCCTGCTGCGCATCGAAGACAACATGGAATCGATCGGCCGCTCGATCAACTCGTCCTTGCAGCTCTCGAAGCGCGGCGGCGGCGTGGCCTTGATGCTGACCAATATCCGCGAATCCGGCGCACCGATCAAAGGTATCGAGAACCAGTCCTCGGGCGTCATCCCGGTGATGAAACTGCTGGAAGACAGCTTCTCCTACGCGAACCAGCTTGGCGCGCGTCAGGGTGCGGGCGCGGTCTATCTGAACGCTCACCACCCCGATATCCTGCGGTTCCTCGACACCAAGCGCGAGAACGCCGACGAGAAGATCCGCATCAAGACGCTGTCTTTGGGCGTGGTCATTCCCGATGTGACCTTCGATCTGGCGAAGAAGAACGAGGATATGTATCTCTTCTCGCCCCATGACGTGCAGAAGGTCTACGGCGTCCCCTTCTCGGAAATCTCGGTCACCGAGAAATATCAAGAGATGGTCGACGACAAGCGCATCAAGAAGAAAAAGATCAACGCCCGCGCCTTCTTCCAGACGCTGGCCGAGATCCAGTTCGAGAGCGGCTATCCCTATATCATGTTCGAAGACACGGTGAACAAAGCCAACCCGATCGACGGGCGCATCACCATGTCGAACCTCTGCTCGGAAATCCTGCAGGTCAATGAGGCCTCGGAGTTCAGCGAAGATCTGAGCTATTCCAAGATGGGCACGGATATTTCCTGCAACCTCGGCTCGCTGAATATCGCGGCAACGATGGACGGCCCGGATTTCGGCGCCACCGTCGAAGCGGCAATCCGCGCGCTGACGGCAGTGTCGGAAATGTCGGCAATCGAATCCGTCCCCTCGATCCGGCGCGGCAATGACGAGGCCCATGCGGTCGGTCTTGGCCAGATGAACCTGCACGGCTTCCTCGCCCGCGAGCGCATCCATTACGGCTCGCCCGAAGGCGTCGAGTTCACCAGCGTCTATTTCGCCGCCATCGCCTATCACGCGATCCGCGCCTCGAACCTGATCGCGCGCGAAAAAGGCGAGACTTTCAAGGGCTTCGAGAAATCGAAATATGCCGATGGCTCGTTCTTCGCAAAATATACCGAACAGGACTGGCTGCCGGTCTCGGAGGAGGTCGTGCGCGTCTTTGACGGCATCGAGCTGCCGACCCGTGAGGATTGGGCCGCGCTGAAGGCGGATGTGATGGCGCATGGCCTTTACAACCGCAACCTGCAAGCGGTGCCGCCGACCGGCTCGATCAGCTATATCAACAACTCGACCAGCTCGATCCACCCGATCGTGGCCAAGATCGAGATCCGCAAGGAAGGCAAGATCGGGCGCGTCTATTATCCGGCGGCTTTCATGAACAATGAAAACCTCGAATATTACCGCGACGCCTATGAAATCGGCCCCGAGAAAATTATCGACACCTATGCGGCGGCGACCGAGCACGTCGACCAAGGCTTGTCGCTGACGCTGTTCTTCCCGGCCGAGGCCACGACCCGCGACATCAACAAGGCGCAGATTTATGCGTGGAAGAAGGGGATCAAGACGATCTACTACATCCGCCTGCGCCAGACCGCGCTGGAAGGCACCGAGATTCAGGGCTGCGTGTCCTGCTCGCTCTGAGCCACGTCATGACGCCGGGGGCTGTCTGCCCCCGGACCCCTGAGGATATTTTGACATGAAAGAGGGGTTCTTCGGATGAAGGATCAGATTCTCCGCGCGCCGCTCAAGGCGATCAACTGGAACCGTCTGGACGATGACAAGGATCTCGAGGTCTGGAACCGTTTGACGGTGAACTTCTGGCTGCCGGAAAAGGTGCCGCTGTCGAATGACGTGCAAAGCTGGGCGACCTTGCGCCCCGAAGAGCGCGAGTTGACGATCCGGGTTTTCACCGGGCTGACGCTGCTGGATACCGTCCAGAATACGGTGGGCGCGCCGTCGATGATGCCCGATGCGGTGACGCCGCATGAAGAGGCGGTGCTCTCGAACATCGCCTTCATGGAGGCGGTGCATGCGCGCAGCTATTCCTCGATCTTCTCGACGCTGTGCCTGACGCCCGAGGTGGATGCGGCCTTCCGCTGGTCGGAAGAGAACCAGCATCTCCAGCAAAAGGCTCGGCTGATCCTGCAGGAATATAACGTCGGGGCCGATCCGCTGAAACGCAAGATCGCCAGCGTCTTCCTGGAAAGCTTCCTCTTCTACTCGGGCTTCTATCTGCCGATGTATTGGTCGAGCCGCGCCAAGCTGACCAACACCGCCGACCTTATCCGCCTGATCATCCGCGACGAGGCGGTGCATGGCTATTACATCGGCTACAAATACCAGCGCGGCCTAGAGAAAGTCTCGGAAGAGAAGCGTCAGGAGCTCAAGGATTTCGCCTTCTCGCTGATCTTCGATCTCTATGACATCGAGTCGAAATATGCGGCCGAGCTATATGACGGCATCGGCCTGACCGAAGACGTCAAAGCCTTCCTGCATTACAACGCCAACAAGGCGCTGCAAAACCTCGGCTATGAGGCGCTTTTCCCGCCGCAGGCCTGTGAGGTGAACCCGGCCATCCTCGCCGCCCTCTCGACGGATAGCGAGAACCACGACTTCTTCTCGGGTTCGGGCTCGTCCTATGTCATCGGCAAGGCGGTCGCGACCGAGGATGACGACTGGGACTTCTGATCCTGTCTTTCATGAGGAAATATCCTCGGGGGTGAATTGCGGCGAAGCTGCAAGAGGGGGCGGACAGCCCCCTTTCCTTTTCCTCAGCCCAGATCCTTCACCATGCCGCGCAGGACATATTTCTGGATCTTGCCGGTCGAGGTTTTGGGCAGATCCGTAAAGACCACAGTTTTCGGCACTTTGAACCGCGCCATATTCTCGCGGCAGAAGGCGATGATCTCGGCTTCCGTCGCGGTTTTTCCGGGCTTCAGCGTGATGAAGGCACAGGGCGTTTCGCCCCAGGTCTCGTCAGGGCGCGCGACCACGGCGGCTTCCATGACAGCAGGATGGCGGTAAAGCACGTCCTCGACCTCGATCGAGGAAATATTCTCGCCGCCCGAGATGATGATGTCCTTCGAGCGGTCCTTGATCTCGATATAGCCGTCCTTATGCATGACCGCGAGATCACCCGAGGCGAACCAGCCGCCGCGAAAGGCCTTGGCGGTTGCCGAGGGGTTCTTGAGATAGCCCTTCATCACATTATTGCCGCGCATGAAGATCTCGCCGATGCTCTCGCCATCCGCGGGTAGCGGCGCGAGGGTTTCCGGGTCGGCGATCATCAGCTCGCCCAGCACCAGATTCTTGACCCCCTGACGAGCTTTCAGGCGCGAGATCTCGGCGGCGGGCAGGCTGTCCCATTCCGATTTCCAGGCGCAGATCACCGCCGGGCCATAGGTTTCAGTCAGGCCATAGACATGGGTGACCGCGATGCCCATCGCCTCCATCGCGGCAATGACGGCGGCGGGGGGCGGGGCGCCTGCGGTCATCACCTTGATCTGATGGGTGAAGGTCTTGAGCGCATCCGGAGCATTGGCCAGCATATTGAGCACGATCGGCG
The DNA here is from genome assembly GCF_000444995.1 of Paracoccus aminophilus JCM 7686. NCBI lineage: Bacteria > Pseudomonadati > Pseudomonadota > Alphaproteobacteria > Rhodobacterales > Paracoccaceae > Paracoccus > Paracoccus aminophilus. The sequence goes on from NC_022041.1 coordinate 145,612, forward strand.
CGCCGCAGAAATGGCTGACCTTCTCGGTCTCGATCAGGCGAAAAATCGGCTCGGCCCGCACGGCGCGCAGGCAGATATTGACCCCGGCATTGGCGGCAATCGTCCAGGGGAAGCACCAGCCGTTGCAGTGAAACATCGGCAGCGTCCAGAGATAGCGCGCGTGGTTCGGCATCTCCCAGGCATTGATATGTTGGGCGGCATTCAGCGCCGCGCCGCGGTGGTGATAGACGACGCCCTTCGGGTCTCCGGTCGTGCCCGAGGTATAGTTGAGGCTGATCGCGTCCCATTCGCTCTCGGGCAGATGCCAGTCGAAGGCCGGATCGCCCTCGGCCAGAAGCGCCTCATAGGTGAGCTGGCCGAGGGGGCGGCCGCCGGGGAAGCTCGCGTCCTCAATGTCGATCACCAGCATGTCGGGACGGTTCGCGAGCGCGATCGCGCGCGCCGCGGTTTCGGAAAACTCGGGATCGACGAACAGCGCCTTCGCCTCGCCGTGGTTGAGAATGAAGGCGATGGTTTCGGCATCGAGGCGCGTGTTGATCGCATTGAGCACCGCGCCGGTCATCGGCACCGAGAAATGCGCTTCGAAGATCTCGGGAATATTGGCCGCGAGCACCGCAATCGTATCGCCCCGGCCAAAGCCCCGGGCGGCCAGGGCGCCCGCCATCTGGCGGCAGCGGCGGTAGGTGTCGCCCCAGGTCTGGCGGCGGCTTTCATAGACGATGGCGGGATAATCGGGATAGACGGCGGCGGTGCGTTCCAGAAAGCGCAGCGGGCTCAATTGCTCGAAATTGGCCGGGCCCGCATCGAGGGCCTGATCATAGATCGTGTTCCGTTGCATCTTATCCTCCTCGCAGATCCGTCCCGTGGCGGGGGCCCCGGCCCGCGCCGCCACAGAGCCCAGTATTGCACGGCGCCACGCGATTTCCAGCCGTGCTGTCGGAGGATGCGGATCGCGGCGGGGCGGCGCAAGAGGGTCGGCAAAAGCGCGGTCTGGCCTTTTCGGGCGCGGGGCGGGGCGGCTCTGTCACCAAAACACAGCAGTCATCAGAGAATATTCGCCCGTTAAGGCCTTTTTCAGGGCCAGAAGGGCTTTGCGACCGAATTGCCTCTTGCCGAGCGTCCCGCCGCAACTGAATCTGAGTGCGATTGATCACTACTGGAGCCTGAGGCCCGTGTTTTTTGAATGGATGTCTGATCCCGCAGCCTGGGCGGGACTGGCAACTCTCGTCGTGCTCGAGATCGTGCTGGGGATCGACAACCTTGTCTTCATCGCCGTTCTTGCCGACAAACTTCCCCCCGAGCAGCGTGACAAGGCGCGCAAGCTAGGACTTTCGCTGGCCTTGCTGATGCGTCTGGGGCTGCTGGCTTCGGTCGCCTGGATCGTCACGCTGACCCAACCGCTGTTCCACCTGATGGACCACCCTTTCTCGGGGCGGGACATCATCCTGATTCTCGGCGGTATTTTCCTGCTCTTCAAGGGCACGATGGAGCTGCACGAGCGGCTGGAGGGCCATAGCGAGCATAAATCCGGCAAGGTTTATCACGCGGTTTTCTGGCAGGTTTTGTTGCAAATCGTCATTCTGGACGCGGTTTTCTCGCTCGACAGCGTGATTACGGCGGTCGGCATGGTCAAACATCTGTCGGTGATGATGATCGCGGTCATCATTGCGGTGGGCGTGATGATGCTCTCGGCCAAAACGCTGATGGCCTTCGTTTCGCGTCATCCGACGGTGGTGATCCTGTGCCTTGGCTTCTTGATGATGATCGGTTTCTCGCTGATCGTCGAAGGCTTCGGCTTCCACATTCCCAAGGGCTATCTTTACGCGGCCATTGGCTTTTCTGTGCTGATCGAGGCGCTGAACCAGATCGGCAAGGCCAACCGCAATCGCTATGCGACGCGGGGCGATGTGCGTGACCGCACCGCCGAGGCCGTGCTGAAGCTGCTGGGCGGCAAGACCTCGCGGGTCGAGCTTGACGGAACCGCTTCGGTCATCGCGGCGCGTTCGGCTGAGGGGCAGGTCTTTGCCGTCGAAGAGCAAGAGATGATCCAGGGCGTGTTGTCCCTGGCCGACCGTCCTGCGGTCTCGATCATGACGCCGCGGACCGAGATCGACTGGATCGATCTGGATCGCAGCCCCGACGAGATCCGCGCCCAGCTGCTGGACGAGGGCCATTCGCGCTATATCGTGGCGCGCGGCAATATCGAGCATTTCATCGGCATCGGCCTGACCAAGGATCTCTTGGCCGATATTCTGGAGAAGGGCGCGATCGACACCGAAAAGACCATCCGCCAGCCATTGATCCTGCACGAGCGCGTCACCGCTTTGCGTCTGATGGAGCAGTTGCGCGCCTCGAAGGTGAAATTCGCGGTGATCGTCGATGAATATGGCTCGCTCGAAGGGATCGTGACGCCTTCGGATCTGCTGGAGGCGATTGCGGGCGATTTCGCCGATGAGGACGAAGAGCCGCTGATGATGGAGCGGCAAGAGGACGGTTCGTGGATCGTGGACGGTTCACTGGATGTGCGCCGCGCCTCGACGCTTCTGGATGCGGATCTGTCCGATGACGCCGACCGCTATTCGACGCTGGCGGGCTATATCCTGTGGCAGCTCGGCACTTTGCCGAATGTCGGCGCGACGGTGCGGACGGGCGATCTTGAGCTCGTGGTGCATGAGCTGAACGGTCGCGCGATTTCCAAGGTCCATGTCAGCCGAAAATCCGCCGACTAGGTGGCAAGTTCCAGATGAAAAAGGCGGCTTCGGCCGCCTTTTTCTTTGCCGCGAGGGCGCCGGTGGTCAGGCCGCGTTGCCCAGCACAGCCGAGGCCGAAAGCGCGGCATCGAGCGTGTCTTTCTCCATCAACTGCTCATCGAGCACGATCCGGGCGACGCCAAGGCCGGTTTCATGCGCGCGTTTCGCGACCTCGGTGGCGCGGACATAGCCGATATAGGGGGTCAGCGCGGTGACGATGCCGATGGATTGCTCGACCTTATGGCGCAGCGCGCCCGCATCGGCGGTAATGCCGCTGACGCAATTGCGCGCCAAGGTTTGCATCGCATGTTCGAGATGGCGGATCGAGCGCTCAAGACTCGCATAGATCACCGGCTCGAAGGCATTGAGCTGAAGCTGACCGCCCTCGGCTGCCAGCGTGACCGTGACATCGGCGCCGATCACCTCGAAACAGACCTGATTGACGACCTCGGGGATGACCGGGTTGACCTTGCCCGGCATGATTGACGAGCCCGCCTGTTTCGCCGGAAGCGCGATATCGCCAAAGCCCGCCCGCGGCCCGCTGGACAAGAGCCGCAGGTCATTGGCGATTTTCGACAGCTTGATCGCCAGCCGTTTCAGCCCGCTTGAAACCGAGACAAAGGCGCCGGTGTCCTGGGTCGCGGCAATGCGATCCTCGGCCAGCGTCAGATCGAGGCGAGTGATCTGGCGCAGATGCACAACGGTCAGCTCGCCCAGCCGGGGATCGGCGGTGATGCCGGTGCCGATCGCGGTGCCGCCGAGATTGAGCACGCAAAGCTCGGCCTCGATCCGGCGCAAAGCGTGCCGCTCGGCGGCGATCATGGTCGCGAAGCTTGCAAACTCCTGCCCGAGCGTCATCGGCACCGCATCTTGCAACTGCGTGCGACCCATCTTGATGATGCCCGCGAAGGCATGGGCGCGCTCGCGGAAGGCATGTTCGATTTCATCCATCGCGCTGTCGAGCCGGCGCAGGGCAAAGACCAGCGCGATTTTCAGCGCGCTTGGGTAAACGTCATTGGTGCTTTGGCCGAGATTCACATGCTCGTTCGGATGCAGCAGGGCGTAATCGCCCTTGGCGTGACCGAGATGCTCCAGCGCCAGATTGGCGATGACCTCATTGGCGTTCATATTGCTGGAGGTGCCCGCGCCGCCCTGCACCAGATCGACGATGAACTGATCGTGCAGCGCGCCCTCGCGGATGTCCTGCGTGGCGCGGGCGATCGCCTCGGCCAGCGCGGGCGCAAGATGGCCAAGCTCTTCATTGGCCTTTGCCGCGGCTTCCTTGATTGCGGCAAGGGCGGCAACCAGTTCGGCCGACTGGCCGATCTGGCGCCCCGAGATCGGGAAATTCTCGACCGCGCGCAGAGTGTGGACGCCCCAATAGGCGCTTTCCGGGATCTCGCGATCGCCAATCAGGTCGTGTTCTGTTCTGCTCATGTTTCGCCTCGTCTTCCAGATCTCGGTCCCCGGGGTCGTTTTTTCCGGGCTTTTTTCCTGAGACAGAGATGGCGATCCGCGCGGGAAATCGCCAATGCCGTTTCGGAATGACCCATGCGCGCGGCGATAGCCGCAACCGCTTGTGGCGGGCGCCGGGGCCGGGCGCGCGCGGGGCTGATTTTGAAAGCAAGATCTGGATAGCGCCGGGCGGGCGGCGGTGCGATGAAGAGCACAGACAACCGCCCACGCGGCACGACGAGGTTCAGATGGCCGAGACCCAGACAGCACAGATTTCCACCTCCCGGCCGATGAGCGGCGCCGAATGGGCCATGCTGGCCACTCTGGCCGCGATCTGGGGATGTTCCTTCCTCTTCAATGCCTTGGCGATCCCGGATCTGCCGATCCTCTTGATCGTTACTTTGCGCGTCGGGCTGGCGGCGGCGGCGCTGCTGGCCTTCATGGCGCTGAGCGGGCAGCGCCTGCCCAAAGGCCGCGCGGTCTGGACCGCCTTCTTCACCATGGGGCTTTTCAACAATGCGCTGCCCTTTTCGCTGATCGTCGCCGGGCAGCAGCATATCCCGGCGGGCGTGGCCTCGATCCTCAACGCAACGACGCCGCTTTTTACCGTTCTGTTCGCTCATGTTCTGACGGCGGACGAGCGGCTCAATCCGGGCAAAGTCGCGGGCGTGGCGATCGGCTTTCTGGGCGTGGCGGCAATGATCGGCGGCGATGCGGTGCGCGCGCTTGGCAGCGATCTGATCGCGCAGCTTTGCTGTCTGGGCGCGGCGGTTTCCTATGCCGGGGCCGCGATCTATGGCCGCCGCTTTCGCCGGATGGGCGTGACTCCGATGGCGACGGCTGCCGGGTCCTTGTTCGGGGCGAGCGTTTTGCTGACGCCGGTGATGCTGGTGATCGACCAGCCCTGGAGCCCGCCCGCGCCGGGCCTGACGGCGGTTCTCGCGGTGCTGGGGCTCGCGCTGATTTCGACCGCCTTCGCCTATGTGCTTTATTACCGCATTCTGGCGACGGCGGGCGCGGTCAATGTCGGATTGGTGACCTTTCTGGTCCCGGCCTGCGCCATCCTGCTGGGCATCGTGGTTCTGGGCGAGCATCTTGCGCCGCGTCATGTGCTGGGCATGGTGCTGATCGGGATGGGCCTTGCGGCGATCGACGGGCGGCTTTTGCGGCGCTTCACGGCGTGGCGGATGTCGTGAGCGGCGGCTTCGTCTCGAGGATGGCGCGGTTCTGTCGGGTATTTGGATGATGAAGAAAGGCGCTGGCGTTGTCTCTGACGCGTGGCCTGTGCTATCGGGCGACGGGGTCTGAGGAGGCGCGCGTGATCCTTTGCGAATTCGGTCCGGATGGGCAGGCGGTTCTGTTTCAAGAGGCAAGCGAGCTGATCGTGGCGCTTCGGCCCGAGGAGGTCGTGCCCGCGCTGGCGCGGCTGGATGCGGCGCGGGCTGCGGGCAAATGGGTTGCGGGCTGGATGTCCTATGAGGCGGGCTACGCTTTGGAGGAGGTTTTGCTGGCGCAGATGCCGGCCGAGCGTGACGGGCCTTTGCTGGTTTTCGGGATTTACGACGGGCCGGTTTCGGCGGCCGGATTTGCCTTTCCGCAAGAAGAGGTGCGGCTTGCGCCCTTGCATCCCGAGGTCTCTCCCGAGGATTATGCCGGGGCCTTTGCTCGCACGCTCGATTATATTGCCGCCGGGGATTGCTATCAGATCAATCTGACCTTTCCGCTGACCAGCCGTCTTGAGGCCGGATCGGCGCTGGGGCTTTACGGCGCGCTCGCGGCGCGTCAGCCGGTGGGCTATGGCGCTTATGCCGATCTGGGCGTCGGGCCGGTGGTGGTGTCGCGCTCGCCCGAGCTCTTCGTGCGGCTGGATGCGGCGGGCGCGATCGAGGCGCGGCCGATGAAGGGCACGGCGCCGCGCGATCCCGATCCCGAGGTCGATGCGGCCTTGGCGGCGGGGCTCGCGGCTTCCGAGAAGAATCGCGCGGAAAACCTGATGATCGTCGATCTTTTGCGCAATGATATTGCGCGGATCTCTAAGGTCGGTTCGGTCAAGGTGCCCGAGCTTTTCGCGGTCGATACCTTTGCCACGTTGCATCAGATGTCGTCACGCGTGGTCGGGCAATTGGCCGCGCCCGCCGATCTTCTTGGCGTGATGCGGGCGCTTTTTCCCTGCGGCTCGATCACCGGGGCGCCGAAAATCCGCGCGATGGAGATCATCCGCGAGGTCGAGCCCTTCCCGCGCGGCGTCTATTGCGGCACCTTTGGCTGGATGGCGCCCGATGGCGCGGCGGCGTTTTCGGTGACGATCCGGACGCTCTCGGTCTGGCCGGACGGGCGGGTGGTGCTGAATGTCGGCGGCGGCATCGTGCAGGATTCGACCTGCGCCAGCGAATGGGAGGAGGCGCTATGGAAAGCGCGTTACGTGCAGGATCTGGTGCGCCCGGCCTGAAGCTGATCGAGACCGCTTTGTGGGACGGGGCCGCCTGTCCCCGGCTGGACGGACATCTCGCGCGGCTGGTGCGGAGTGCCGCGGCGCTTGGCTGGCCCTGCGATCCCGATGCTGCGCGCGCAGCCCTGACCGGGCCTTCGGGCGAGGCGGCGCGGCTTCGGCTGACGCTTGACGCCACCGGCGCGCTCGAGATCACCCGCGCCGCTTTGCCGCCCTCGCCTGCAGAGTGGCGGCTGGGGCTTGCGCAAGCGCGGCTGTCCTCGGGCGATCCTTGGCTGCGGCTGAAAACCACGCGGCGCGAGATCTATGATCGCGCGCGCGCCGGGATGGGCGAGGGGATCGACGAGCTGCTCTTTCTCAATGAGCGCGGCGAGATCTGCGACGGGACCATTACGACGCTGTTCTTTGACCGGGGCGCGGGGCTTTGCACGCCGCCGCTTTCGTCGGGGCTGCTTGCCGGGGTGCTGCGCGCCGAGATGCTGGGGAATGGCATCTGTCGCGAGGAGATCTTGCTGGCGGAAGATCTGCCTCGCGTTCAGCTCTGGGTCGGCAATGCGCTGCGCGGGATGATGCCCGCGGTCTGGCGCGGCTAGGCCGCGAGTGTCCGGGTGGCGGCGCTAAGGCGGCGGATGCCCTCGGCCAGCTTATCCGGCGGGTTCAGCGTGAAGTTCAGCCGGATCGCGCGGCGGTCCTGTCCGAGCGGGTCGAAGACCGAGCTGGGGCTGATGCAGACGCCGTGATCGAGCCCGACCTTCAGCAGACGGTCGGTGTCGAGCGCTGGGTTTTTGGCAATCGCCCAGACGAACATGCCGCCGACCGGCACCTCCCAGTCGAAGAGATCGCCGAGATGCGCGTCCATCGCGGCGCACAGCGCGTCGCGCCGCGCGCGGTAGAGATCGAGGATCACCGGGCGGATGCGATCGGCGAGGCCCGAGGCAAAGGCGTCCTGCACGATCTGCTGGCAGATCCCGCTTGTGCACATATCCGAGGCCTGTTTCGCGGTGGTCAGCGCCGCAATCATCTCGGGCGCGGCGATGACCCAACCGATGCGCAGTCCGGGCGCGATCTCTTTCGAGACGGTGCCGAGATAGACGATCGGGCCGCTATAGGGGCCGGGATGGGCCTCGGCCCAGAGCGAGATCAGCCGGGGCAGGGGGGCGCCGTCATAGTAAAGCGCGCCGTAGGGATCGTCCTCGACCAGCCAGGTGCCGGTGGTTTCGGCGGCGCGGATCAGGGCATGACGCTCGGCCAGCCCGACGAGCCGCCCGGTCGGGTTCGAGAAATTCGGCACCATATAGGCGAATTGCGCGCCCGAGAGCGCGGCCTCGGCGTCAAAGTCATTCGCGCCCATCTGCAGCGGGCGATAGCGCGGTTGGCGCGGTCGCCAGGCATCGAGCGCGCCGAGATAGGCCGGCGATTGCGCCGCAATCAGCCCGCCCTCGTCGATCAGCACCTTGCCGAGCAGATCGAGCGCCTGCATCCCCGCCGTGGTAATCAGCACATTCTCGCGCGAGAGCTGCAAGGCGGGCGTGCTGAAACGCGCGGCGATCAGATCGCGCAACCCGGGCAGGCCGTCAATCGGCGGATAGGCCAGCGTGACCCCGGGGTGATCGGCGACGGCGCTGCGGGCGAGCTCGGCCAGCTCTGGAACGGGCCAGGTCTCGGGCTCGGGCAAGCCGCCCGCGAGGTTGATCAGATCGGGGATCTGACCGGCGGCCAGAAAGACCTGGGTGACATCATTGGTCTGGCCAAGCCAGCGGGCGAAGTGCGGACGGGACATGGCGCCTCAGATCGATTGCAGCAGACCGCCATCGACCGCGATGGCTTGCCCGGTGATATAAGAGGCGCGGCCCGAGGCGAGAAAGGCCGCCAGAGCCGCGAATTCGGCGGGATCGCCCAGACGACCCGCCGGGATCTTCGGCCCCATCGTCGCATTATCGACGCCCAACTCGGCCATGCGGTCGGTGTTGGTATAGCCGGGCAGCAGCGCGTTCACGGTGATCCCGTCCTTCGCCACCTCGCGCGCAAGCGTATTCACCAGACCCAAAAGCCCGGCGCGCAGCCCGTTCGAGATCACCAGCCCCGGCTGCGGCTCTTTCGCGGCAACCGAGGTGACCGCGAGAATGCGGCCCCAGCCTTGCGCCTTCATCGCGGGCAAAGCGGTCTGGATGCTGTCGACTGCGCTGAGCCAGAGGCTTTGAAAGCCGCTTTGCCATTTCTCGACCGAGGTTTCGGCAAAAGAGCCGGTCGGCGGGCCGCCGGTATTGGTGACCAGAATATCGGGCATCCGGCCGAGCACGGCAGCGGCGGCCTCGGTCAATGCGCGGCCTGCGCCGGGCTGCGAGAGATCGCCCGCCAGCCCATGGCAGCCAAGCTCCGCCGCGACGCGTGCCACGCGATCCGCGTCACGGGCGACGATGACGACATCGGCACCTTCCGCGATCAGCTCTGCCGCGATGGCGCGACCCAATCCGCGCGAGCCACCAAAGACCAGCGCGCTCTTTCCCTTCAGTTGCAGATCCATCGCTTACACCTTCGGATCGGGGTCGGCGGTGTTCGCGCGCCCTTCCTGCAGGATCATCCGGCCCTTTGAGGCCGCGCGCCGGAAGGCCGAGGCGCTTTGATAATCGGCATCAGCGTGCCAGGCCAAAGCCGCGGCTTTGTCGGGAAACTCAAGGATCACCATGCGCTCGGTGAAGTCTGGCCCACCTTCGACGGTCAGCACCTCATCGCCG
>NC_022042.1:0-27500 GCF_000444995.1 Paracoccus aminophilus JCM 7686
GTCGGTGGTCGGGCGGCTTCCGAAAAATTGCCAATTGGCAATTTCTAAAGCGGGTTCTTTTCAGCGTAGCTGCGGAAGAAAGCCAGAAACGCGCGGTCGGGATCGGTGGCAGGCTCCTTGCCTGCGGCCCAGCTTCGCCACTCGCCCTCGATGAAATAGATGTCATAGCCGGGATGGCGCAGGCGCGCCGTTTCATAGGTCGCCGTCTGAAGCGCCGCGCCGCGACTCTCAAGCCAAGCCGGGCGCGCCCGCAAGCTGCCCACCCCCGGCACCGAGAGCTCTTCGGTCCGGCCCTCGGCACGAACCCGGCGGCCGACTTTAGAAAATTGCAGCGCGCGGTCGGCGGCGCCGGTCGCATCGCCGTCCTTGCGCCACCAGCGCAGCTCGACATGCGTAACCGCCCTGCCCGTCTTGATCGGCGCGATCTCGACCATGAAATCCGACAAGGCCTTCACCTCGGCAACCGCCGGATCAATCGCCCGCAGCTTGAGGTTCGACCAGCTTGTCAGCTTACCCTTCGGCACACCCATAATGCCGCGCAACGAATCCAGCGTGAATTTCTCCGACGCCTTCCAGCGCAGATTGCCGCGCTTTTGCACCATCTCGTAAAGCGTCAGCGCATATTTCGACGACAGCGCGAACATGACCTCGCGCTGAAGCCGGGCAAAGACCTGACTGTTACCGATGATCTTGCGCAAGCGCGCCGGGATCTCATATTCGAGCATCCCATCCGCGCGCCCGCTTTCAAGGTTGCCGCCCAAAAGCTGCACGCGCTCGATCGCAGGCTCACCGTCCCAGATCACCGCGACCTTGACAATTGCCGACATCAGTCGTTCAAGGCTTTCTCCGACCCGATCATTCGAGTTATGGCTGCCGCGCAAAGCCGATTTGGGAATCAAATGGGTGACCGGCTTGTCGATCGCATCCCAGGCGTTTTCCAACAGCTGGTTGTAGATGCGCCGATCGTTCAGAGTCAGTGGCGTGACCTCGACAAGATCGACCAGCTCGCCTGGTTTGATCAGGCTCTCGGCATTGGGCCGAGCCGTGACTGTCCGAATCCTGCCTTCTGCCATAATCCCCTACTCCGCATCGCTTACGTTTGTATCGGATAGAGCGTAAGACTTCAACCTCAGCCGCCGCTGTTGCGTGTATTGCACCCAATTTGTAAGCAGCGACGGATCAGATCACGCTTGGCTGATCCTCAGGCCATTGCTTTTGTTGATAAAAATCAGACCATTCCTTTCGCTTGGACAAGCAACCCAGGAAGTAAGCTTTAGAGACCGCCCGGAAAGTAAGCCGAGCGCTCCCGATTCGTAAGGACTACCGCCCGAAAAGTAGGGGTTCGTGTCCCGAAATGTAGGAGTTTCTGAATATAACTCACTATTATCATGTGCTTACCTTGCATGAATATTGAATCATTAGAATCTGAACCTAAGAGGTTGTTTGATTTATCCACAGGGGAAGAAGACCAATCGCACGGCCGCGTTCAAAGCTTACAAAACGGGATAGATTGCCCGGCTCGTATCGTCAAAATCAGCCCTTTTTGTTGAAGATTTCGATGAATGCGCGGTCTTCCTTCCGCTATCGGCTTTTGAGGCTAAACCCTAAAATTTCCGAACTTTACCCTTGGGACCGCATAAGACATACTAAGACAAACAGGCAGATAATCAGGCCCCCATGTCCCCAGTTCTTCCTCCAGTCACGCTGGACGAGCTTGGCATTCTCAGTCGCCGAGCCTCGACCGTCATCGAACGCCTGCGCGAGCGGGTTTTCTCGCCCGGCAATGAAAAGCGACTTGATCTGATCTACAACGTCCGCACCGCGGCGGAAATGGTTGGCCGTTCGGAAAAAGCGATCCGCGACGCTGAGGCGGATGGCCGTTTGCCAGAACCGGAAAAAGACGAAACCACCGGCCGGCGGAACGGATATACTCTGGGTGAGATCAATCGGATGCGTGAGGTTTTCGGCACGCAGCCGCATCGCAAGCCCGAAGATCCGCCCCTGGTTCTGGCGGTGCAGAACTTCAAAGGCGGTGTCGGCAAGTCGACGACCGTGGTTCATCTCGCCCAATATTTCGCCCTGAAGGGCTACCGGGTCTGCGTGATCGATTGCGACTCGCAGGCCTCGACAACCTCGGTTTTCGGGCTCAATCCCGATATCGACATCGATGAGGACGAGGACACGCTCTATCCGTTCCTGCAGCACGGCGGCCCGAAGACGCTGCATTACGCGCTGCGCGCGACCTACTGGCCCGGAATTGCGCTGATCCCGGCAAACCTTGGCCTTTATGACGCTGAATATGAGTTCGCGGCGCGCATGGCACGCGAACCCGCCTTCATACTGGACAGGTTGCGCGACGGGGTGGCCTCGATCGCCGATCAGTTTGATATCGTCCTTCTCGACCCGCCGCCGGCGCTTGGGATGATCTCGCTCTCGGTGATGCGGGCTGCGAATGCGCTGCTGATCCCGGCGCCGCCGAACAATATCGACTTCGCCTCAACCGCGCATTTTCTCAAGATGATGGAGGCGACGCTGTCCGAGCTCGCGCGTCATGGCGGAGAGCGTGAATATAGCTTCATCCGCATCCTGACCAGCAAGATGAACGACCAAAAGTCGGCGCATCAGGCGATCAAGCGCATGATGGATGCGGTTTTCCCGCAGGATATGCTGGGCGCGGTCCTGAAGGATTCGGCGGAAATCGACAATGCCACCGCCAATCTGATGACCGTTTACGAGATGACGGGTCCTGCGGCGCGAACCGAAACCCACCGCCGCTGCCGCGCTTATCTGGACGCGGTCGGGCGTGAGGTCGAGCTGCTCGCGCGCAAGACCTGGCCCAGTCATCATCACAATCTGCGCAAGGAGGGGCTGCTTTGAGCAAGCGTCACGATGCGATTTTCGATGATGTGCTGCGCGATATCCCGCAAGAAGTCGCCGCCGAAAAAACCTCTGCGCGGTTTTTAAAGCGCTCGAATGCTTTGGCCGACAGCGGAGAGCGTGAGGAAAAGCTGCTGCGCTGGGTCGATCCCGACCGCTGCATCATGTGGGAGCGTCACAACCGCGCCTATGAGCTGCTGAATGAGGAAAATTGTCGCGATCTGATTGACAGCATCAAATCGCAGGGCCAGCAGGAATTCCCGGCTATCGTGCGCAAGCTGCCAGCCGGGCAGGGCGCCGAATATGAGGTGATCTGCGGCGCGCGGCGCCATTTCGCCGTGTCTTGGCTGCGGGCAAACAATTATCCGCAATTTCGCTATCTGATCGAGGTGCGTGACCTCAGCGATGAAGAGGCCTTCCGCCTTGCCGACATCGAGAACCGGGACCGCGCGGATCTGTCGGATTATGAGCGCGCGCGGGACTATCTGATGGCGCTCGACCTCTATTATGGCGGCAAGCAGAAGGCGATGGCGGCGCGGCTGGAGGTCTCGGAGGCTTGGCTGTCGCGCTATCTTTACCTTGCGCGCTTGCCGCAAGAAATCGTTGCCGCTTGGCCCCAGATCACCGAGCTGAAAGAGCTTCACGCGCGCAGTCTGCGGCCCTGGCTTGCTGATGCCCGCGAGGATGTGCTGGCCGAGGCGCGTAAGCTTGGTGCCGAACAGCATGGCGCGCGGGCGGGGCAGGGCGATCTCGTGCCGGTGGCAAAGCTTTTGGCGCGGTTGAAGGCGGCGGCCTATGGTGCGCCGACGGCGCCGGAAAAGCTGACCTTTGGCGGGGCGGCGCAAGATCAGGTGAAGATGCAACGGCGCGGCAGCAAAATTCATCTCGAGTTTTCGGACGCCATTTCTGAAGAGGCTTTGCGCCTCGCGCTTGATGCCTTCATTCGCAGTGAGATTGCCGGGAAGTAAGAAATTGCCAGTTGGCAATTTCCACCATTTGTCGGTGCCGCGGCTTAATCATCAGTTTGGCGGTATTCTGATGATTAAAAGCGGCGCACTCCGCAGCCCCAACGGAAGCAAGCTAAAGCGAGGATAGGTTGATGAGCACGCCCAACATATCGCGGAACTGGTTTGATGCGGGCGGGCGCGGCTATGCTCAGTTCCGGCCCGAATATCCGGCGGCACTGGCAGATTATCTGGCCGAGATCGCGCCACGGCGGGGTAAGGCGGTTGATGCCGGTTGCGGAACCGGCCAGTTGACCGTGCAGCTTGCCCGGCATTTCACCGAGGTGATCGGACTTGATCCGAGCGCGGATCAGTTGGAAAACGCAGCGCCTCATGCCGACGTCAGCTATCTCTGCGCCCCGGCAGAGGCTCTGCCGGTCCCGGATCACAGCGCCGATCTGATCACTGCCGCGCAGGCCGCGCATTGGTTCGATCTGCCCGCCTTCTATGCAGAGGCGCGCCGGATCGCTGCCCCAGATGCGGTGATCGCCTTGATCAGCTATGGCGTTCTGCGCTTTGAAAACCCGACGCTCAACCAGCGCTTCGCCCGCTTCTACCGCGACGAGGCTGGCCCGTATTGGCCCGCCGAGCGGCGTTTGGTTGACAGCGGTTATGCCGATCTCGACTTTCCCTTCGCTCCATTCTCGCCACCCGCTCTGGTCATTGAGCGCGATTGGAATCTGGCGGAATTTCTGGGCTATGTCTCGACCTGGTCGGCGGTGCGTCGGATGACCGAGGCGGGGCGCGCCGATCTTCTGACGGAGGTTGCGCAGAACTTTGCGGACCTTTGGGGAGATGCCGAACAGCGGCATCGGGTGTCCTGGCCGATCAATCTGCGGGTGGGCCGGATCTAGGCACCAGCTCAGCCGCAGGCGCGGCAGCAGGGGAAATCACCGCGCCGGGACCGGGCCATATCGCGCAAGGCCGATTGATCGGTTAATCCTTGCCGCGCGGCGGGAGGAGGCCCGCGCCGCGCGGGAGGTCAGACATGGCGGATCAGAACAGCAATTTTGCGCAGCTCGCGCAAACGGGCAGGCCCGTGCGGGTCGGCTTCTTTCTGGTGCCGGATTTCCCGCTGATGACCTTTGCGGCGGCGGTCGATTCCTTGCGACAGGGCAATCGGCTTGCGCGCAAGAAGGCCTTCGAATGGGTTTTGCTGTCGGCTGATGGGGCAGGGGTGAAATCAAGCTCGGGACTGGGCTTCGATGTCGATGCGCCGATCAGCAAGGCGCCGCGCTGTGACATCGTCATCCTGATCGCCGGGATCAACTATGCCGATGCCTATGAGCCGAATGTCTTCGGCTGGCTGCGGCGGATCTATTCAGAGGGCGCTTTTCTGGGCGCGGTCAGCACGGCGGTTTTCCTGCTGGCCCGGGCGGGTCTGCTCGAAGGGCGGCGCTGTTCGGTCCATTGGGAATCGCTGGCAAGCTTTCGGCGCGAATTTCCGAACTGTCTGGCGACGGATGACATCTATTCCTCGGACGGGCGCTTCGTGACCTCGTCGGGCGGGACGGTGACACTCGACATGATGCTTTACATCATCGCGGCGATTGAAGGGCGCGATCTGGCGGCGCTGATTTCCGATCAGTTCAACCATGCCCATATCCGGCGGATGACCGATGTGCAGCGCATGTCGCCCGAAGATCGCTTCGGCATCCGCAACTCGAAGATCGCTTATGTCGTGCGCCAGATGGAGGCGAGCCTCAGCGCGCCGGTCGAGATCACCCAACTTGCCGACAGCGTCGCGCTGTCCCTGCGCCAGCTCGAACGGATCTTTCACGCCAATCTCGGCAAGAGCCCGTCGAAATTCTATATCGAGCTGCGCATGGCGCGCGCGCGTGAGCTGTTGACCTTCACCGAGCTGACCATTGCCGAGATCGCCGAGCTGTGCGGCTACGATTCCCCCTCGCATTTCAGCCGGTTCTACCGCCAGCAATTTCAGGAAAGCCCCGCGGCCACCCGCAAGGCGGAAATCGCGCGGCGGTCCCTCGGGTCGTGACGCGGCACCATTCGTCGTGGTCCAGAGCGTGATTGCAGATCGGCGACGCCTTTCGACCCGGGCGCGGGCGTCATGGATCAATCGCGCGCCATGTCGTGTTGCGCACATAATATGACGACTCACAGCATATTGCCGGGCCTGTGGGCGCGGTATCTCTGCAAAAAACATGGCTGATCAGCGAGGGCTCTCTTTGCGGGGAATCGGTGCTGACGCCGGGGGTGCTCCGCCTGTCGGGCCACCCGCGCCGGCCGATAAAAAACGAGAACAGCTCTTCGCCAACCAGGAGGTTTTGCCTTGGACAAGACTACGCATTCCTACATCCCGACCCTCGTCGATCAGATGCAAACCGGCGCGATCGGCCGCAGGGATTTCTTGCGCAAGGCGACCCTTCTGGGGCTTTCGGCGGCGGCGGCCTATGGCCTTTCGGGCCTGCCCGCGCCCGCGACGGCGGCCGAGCCCGCGGCTTTGCCCAAAGGCGGCAATCTGCGGATCGGGATGCGCTGCATGGAGATCAAGGATCCCCATCTCGTTGATTTCGCTGAGAAATCTAACCTGATCCGCCAGGTCTGCGAATATCTGACCTTCACCGATGCCGAGAACATCACCCATCCCTCGCTTTTGGAAAAATGGGAGGTGAGCGACGATCTTAAGACCTGGACCCTGCATCTGCGCCGCGACATCTCGTGGCACAGCGGGCGTCCTCTGACCGCCGATGATGTGGTCTGGAACCTGCGCCGGGTCTGCGATCCTGCGATCGGCTCGTCGATGCTCGGCCTCTTCACCGGCTATCTCGTCGAGGATTACGACACCGGCGAAAAGAACGCCGACCAGAGCCCGCGCATGGCCAGCCGTCTCTGGAGCGAGAATGCCATCGAGAAGGTCGATGATTACACCGTGCGCCTGAATTGCGCCGCGCCCCAGATCGCGGTGCCGGAGCATCTCTATCACTATCCGATGTTCATCGCCGATCCGGCCGATGGCGGCGTCTTTGGCCCCGGCGCGAACGGCACCGGGCCGTTCGAGATGGTCGAATACACCGTCGGCAAGGGCGCGAAATACAAGGCGCGCGCCGATTACTGGGGCGAGGGGCCCTATCTCGATACGTTCGAATTCGTCGATCTCGGCGACAATCCGGGCGCGAGCATTGCCGCGATGGCCTCGCGTCAGGTCGATGGCCTGTCGGAAGCCGATGCCGTTCAGATCAACTCGATGCGCAACTTCCCCCATGTCGCGGTCTATGAGGTCCAGACCACCCAGACCGTGGTGGCGCGGATGCATCCCGAGATCGAGCAGTTCAAGGACAAGCGCGTGCGTCAGGCGATGCGTCTGGCCGTGGATCGCGACAAGATCATCCAGACCGCGCTTCTGGGTGCGGGCACGCCCGCCGAGGATCACCATGTCGCGCCCACCCATCCCGAATATGCCGCTTTGCCGAAATATGGCCGCGATGTCGAAAAGGCGCGTCAATTGCTGGCCGAGGCCGGCTATCCCGACGGCTTTGATTTCGACATGGTCACCCGCCCCGATCCGATCTGGGAGCTGAACACTGCGCAGGTTCTGGCCGAGCAATTCAAGGACATCGGCGTGCGCATCAACATCAAGGCTTTGCCGAGCGCGCAATATTGGGAGGTGTGGAAGACCACGCCCTTCAGCCTGACCGCTTGGGGGCATCGCTCGCTCGCGATCATGACGCTGTCGCTGGCCTATCGCTCGAACGCCGCCTGGAACGAGTCGAATTACGCCAATCCCGAACTCGATAAGCTGCTGACCGAGGCCGAGGGCATTCTCGATCCGAAAGAGCGCAGCAAGGTCATGGCCAAGATCGAGGCGATCATGCAGGACGACGGCCCGATCGTGCAGCCGTTCTGGCGGATCTTCTCGACCGTGATGGACAAGAAGGTTCAGGGCTTCGAGCTGCATCCCTCGCAATATCTCTTCGCCCATCAATACGCCGTTTCCGCTTAACGCTTGGCCGGAGCCCGGCTTGGCCTCGCTTGATTGGGTTGGGCGCGGTCGGGTTCCGTTTCCCAGAACATGGATCCTTCTTCCCCATGGCGAAATTTCTTTTGAAACGACTGGTGATGATGGTGGTGACGATGCTCTGCGCGTCGTTCCTCGTCTTCGCGGTCTGCGAATTCACCCCCGGCAGCGTCGCGCGCAAATCGCTTGGCCCCTATGCCACCCAGCAGCAGGTCGATCTGTTGTCGGAAAAGCTCAAGGCCAATGATCCGCTGGTCGTGCGCTATGGCCGCTGGCTTGGCGTTCTGGTCGGTGCCATTCCCGATCCGCTGCAAGATCCCGACACCGGGCTCAATTTCAGCGATCCGCGCGGCGCGCAATATTTCGGGAATTTCGGCTATTCGACGCTGAACAAGCTGCCGGTCAATGATGTGATCTGGGACCGTTTGGGCAATACCGCGATCCTTGCCGGGCTGGCGTTTCTGTTCATCGTGCCGCTGTCGATCCTCTTCGGCATCCTCTCGGGTCTGAAAGAGGGCGGCAAGCTCGATCGGGTTTTATCGGTCATCTGCATCACCTTCACCTCGATCCCCGAATTCGCCTCGAGCGTGTTTCTGGTCACCCTCTTCGTGATCCTCTGGCCGATCCTGCCGGGAACGAGCCCGCTCAACAGCGATGGCGGCTGGCCGATCGGATACCAGCTGATCCTGCCGGTCGCGGTGCTGGTGATCTATGATTTCGGTTATGTCGCCCGGATGATCCGCGTCTCGATGATCGGCGTGATGGAGCGGCCCTATATCCGCACCGCCATTCTCAAGGGCATGAGCACGCGCCAGGTCGTCCTGCGCCATGCCTTGCGCAATGCGATGATCGCGCCTTTCACCGTGCTGCTCTTGCAGATCAACTTTCTCATCAGCGGCGTGGTCGTGACCGAGCTCGTCTTTGCCTATCCCGGTTTCGGGCGGCTGATCCTCGATGCGAGCCTCTTTGGCGATATCGCGACGCTCGAGGCTGCCACCATGATCACGGTCGCGATCGCCGTGACGACGCAGCTTCTGGGGGATCTTGGCTACATGCTGCTTGACCCGCGCATCAGGGTGAAATGACCATGACCATTCAGCAAAACCCCCCGCTTTCGGAAGCCACCCGCGCCGTGGCCGAGCCAAAACCGGCCCGCAAGGCAAAGCCCAATTGGATGCGGATCTTCCGCTCTCGGACGGCGGTGGTCGGCATGTGTCTGGTGCTCTTTTGGGTGCTCGCGGCCCTGCTGGCACCGATCCTGCCGCTGCAATCGCCGACCGAATCCGATGCGATGGCGATGGCATCGCCGGGCCCGTCCTGGGCGCATTGGCTCGGCACCGATATTCTGGGCCGGGACGTGCTGTCGCGGCTGATCTTCGGGGCGCGGACCGTGCTGGTCGTGGCGCCGCTGTCGGTCACGGTGGCAATGATCGTCGGCATTTCGCTCGGGATGCTCGCGGGCTATTTCGGGGGCTGGACCGATCTGCTGATCGGGCGGCTTTCGGACATCATCCTCGCCTTCCCGGTGCTGGTGATCTACGTCATCCTGATCGCGAATATCGGGCCTTCGGTGCTCAATATCATCATCGCGACCACGATCGCCTCGGCGCCGGGCATCGGCCGGATCACGCGCGGCCTCGTCTTGTCGATCAAGGATCAGGAATATGTCGCGGCCGCCAAGCTGCGGGGCGAGAGCACGCTCTATATCATGCTGGTCGAGATCTTGCCGAACTGCCGCAGCATGCTGATCGTCGATGGCTGCCTGCGCATCGGCTATACCATCATCACCATCGGCATCCTGGGCTTTCTCGGCCTCGGCCTGCCGCCGCCGAACCCCGATTGGGGCGGCATGGTCAAGGAAAGCGTCACCGTGCTGAACGTCTGGCCGCTGATGTCGATCATCCCCTCGCTGGCGCTGGTGAGCCTTGTCCTCGGCTTCAACCTGCTCGCTGACGGGATGCGCGAGGCGTGGAAACCATGACTCTGGAAACCATGAATGCAGTCTCGTCCCATCTTGTAGGAGCGGCCATGACCCGTGATCCCAGGGAAAACGTCGAGCCGGTGCTCGATATCCGGAATCTCAAGATCGAATTTCGCGGCAAGGATGAGACCGTGGTCGCGATCCCGGATCTGTCCTTCAAGGTCATGCCCGGCGAAAGCTATGGTCTGGTCGGTGAATCGGGCTGCGGCAAAAGCACGACCGCCATGGCGATCATGGGCTATCTCGGCACCACCGGCGTGATCGCCAATGGCAGCATCCGCTTTAACGGGCGCGAGCTGGTCGGCGTGTCGCCGCAGGATCTGCGCAGCATTCGCGGGCGTCAGATCGCCATGGTCTATCAAGATCCGATGAGCGCGCTCAATCCGGTCAAGACCATCGGCGCGCAATTGGCTGAGGTGCCGATGCTGCATCTGGGCGCGACCCGGCGCGAGGCGCTCGACATGGCCGAGGCGATGCTCGCCGATGTCCGCCTGCCCGATCCCGGCGATATGCTGCGGCGCTATCCGCACCAGCTTTCGGGCGGCCAGCAGCAGCGCGTCGTCATTGCCATGGCTCTGCTTGCTCGGCCTTCGCTTTTGCTGCTCGACGAGCCGACGACCGGGCTGGATGTCACGGTCGAGGCGGCGGTGATCGATCTGATCGAGGAGCTGCGGCGGCGCTATGCGACGAGCCTGCTGTTCATCTCGCATAACCTCGGGCTAATCGCGGAAAGCTGCGACCGGCTGGGGATCATGTATTCGGGCGAGATGGTCGAAGAGGGCAGCACCGAACAGGTGTTCCGCCATCCGCGCCATCCCTATACGCGCGGGCTGATCGACTGCATTCCCGATCTTCGCGGCGACAAGCGCACGCGCACCTTGGCCGCGATCCCCGGTCATATCCCCTTGCCGCAGGAACGCCCCGAGGGCTGCCTTTTCGGTCCGCGCTGCGCGAGCTTCCGCGCGGGGATCTGCGACCAGCCCGGCCTGCCGCTGCAAAGCGCCGATGCCGCCGCCCATCTCGTGCGCTGCGCACGCTGGCCCGATGTTGCGGCGCCGGTTCCCGCGCCGGGCGTGGCCGTGCGCGAGACCACCGGCGCCGAGCCTGCGATTGCGCTGTCGGATGTCAGCAAGATCTACGCGATCAGCCCGACCCGCAGCGTCAAGGCCAATGAGGCGATCAGCTTCGAGGCCGGGCGCGGCGAGATCGTGGCCTTGGTCGGAGAATCCGGCTGCGGGAAATCGACCCTCGCGCGGATCGTGACCGGCCTTGGCCGCGCAAGCTCTGGCGCGATCCGCATGGCGGGCGAAAACATCGCCATGATCGAAGCCAGCGCCCGCCCGCCCGAGATGCTCAAGGCGGTGCAGATGATCTTTCAAAACCCCGACAGCACGCTCAACCCCTCGCATGGCGCGACCTTCTCGATCTATCGCTCGATCAAGAAATTCGGTCTGCGCAAAGGCAAGGCCGAGATCGAGGCGCGGGTGCGCGAATTGCTGGAAATGGTGCGCCTCTCGCCCGCCGTGGCCAAGCGCAAGCCGAACCAGCTCTCGGGCGGCCAGAAGCAGCGCATCGCCATTGCCCGCGCCTTTGCCGCCGATCCGACGCTGATCGTGGCCGATGAGCCGGTCTCGGCGCTCGATGTCTCGGTTCAGGCGGCGGTGGTGACGCTCTTGCTCGACATCCAGCGCGAGAAAGAGGCGACGATGCTCTTCATCAGCCACGATCTCGCCTTGGTGCGCCATGTCGCGGACAAGGTCGTGGTGATGTATCTGGGCAAGGTCATGGAGCAAGGCACGGTTGACGAGGTCTTCGGCACCGGCGCCCATCCCTATACCGAGGCGCTGCTGTCGGCGATCCGCGACCCGCATGCCGAGGGCGCGCCAAGCACGCGCATCACCCTGAGCGGCGACACGCCAAGCCCGATCAATGTCCCCGCAGGCTGCCGCTTTGCGACCCGTTGCCACCGCAAGCTTGGCGCGATCTGCGACACGACGCCGCCGCCCTTGCGCAAGGTCAGCGAGACGCATGAGATCGCCTGTCACATCGGCTGTGCAGAGCTGGCGGCGCATCCGCCGGTTCTGGGGCGCGTGGCGAAGGCGGGCTGAGATGCAACCCTCGGGAATGGGGCTGGCCTCGGGCCGGCCGGGTTCGGGCCGGATCCGGGCGATCGCGCCGCTGATGACCAGCATCTGCCTGATTGTGACCGCGAATGCGATGCTGACAACCTCGGTGTCGCTTTACCTGAGCGCACCGACGCTCGATCCGCGCGTCGTGCAGGCCCTGCTCACGGCCTTTCCGGTGGGCTTCCTGCTCGGATGCCTAGCCGCCCATCGGCTGGTGACGGCGCTCGGGCATCAGCGCGCCTTTCTGGCCGTTGCGCTGCTGTCGTTTCTGGCCTCTTGCGGCTATGCGATGACGCAGAGCTTTCCGGTCTGGCTTGGCCTGCGTCTGGCCAGCGGCTTTGCCACGGCGACGCTCTTCGTGGTCTCGGAAAGCTGGATCAACCTCTATGCGGATCAGCGCAATCGCGGGGCCTTCTTCTCGCTTTACATGCTGATGACCTCGCTTGCGGTGCTGCTGGGGCAATTGCTGATCTCGGCCGCCGGGCCAAGCTCGCCGCATCTTTTCCTGATCGTCATCGCGATCTGTCTGGCCGGGGTCACCCATGCGCTGTTTCTGGGCGGTCCCTGGCCTGCCTTGCCCGATCAGGCCACGGATGCGCCGCATCCCGAGACCCGTCGCGGGGCGGCGGCCAAGGCCAGCCGCTTCACCGTCTGGCAGCTCGCGCGGCTGGCGCCGGTGACGATGGTCTGCGTCTTTCAGGCGGGGATGACGAATATGAACGTCTTCACGCTCACCCCGATCTATGGCGAGCGGATCGGCCTTGATACGGCGGCGGTGGTGTCCTTGGTCACCGCTTTCAGCATCGGCGGCATGTTGGCGCAGGCCCCTGCCGGATGGATCTCGGACCGGATCGACCGCACCGCCTTGCTGATGGTGCAAGGCGCGCTGACTTCGGGTCTTTGCGCCGCGATCATCTGGTGGGGAGCGGGCTCGCATCCGGTGCTGCTTGGCCTGTTCTTCGCCTATGGCGCGGTGGCGATGACGATTTACCCGGTGGGCATCGCCTATGCCAATTCGCTTCTGGACAGCCGCCATATGGTCGCGGCCTCGGGCGGGCTCTTGCTGCTTTATTCCTTCGGCAATGTCCTCACCCCGGGGATTGCCGCCGGATTGATGGACGGGATCGCCCCGCAGGCGCTTTTCGTCATGCTGGGCTGCGGCGCCTTTCTGGTCTGTCTGACCGCCGCCTTTGGCCTGAGCCGGCGCCGTGCGCGCGCCTCCCTTGCTTGCTCTGCTTCGAAAGAGAACTGACATGACGGATTCCCTCCCCTTCGATCTGGTCATCAAAGGCGGCCGTGTCGTTCTGCCCGAGAGCACGCAAGAGATCGACATCGGCATTCGCGACGGCGTGATTGCCGCGCTGGGGCCCGACCTTGGCCCGGCGCTGCGCGAGGTTTCGGCAGCGGGGCGGATCGTCCTGCCCGGCGGGGTCGACAGCCATTGCCACATGGACCAACAGCCCTGGGAGGGGCGCGCGACGGCGGATGATTTCAACACCGGCACGCTCTCGGCGCTCTGCGGTGGCACGACCACGGTCGTTCCCTTCGCGATGCAGATGCGCGGCCAATCCCTGCGCGAGATCGTCGACGACTATCACCAGCGCGCCGAAACCAAGGCGCATATCGACTATAGTTTCCACCTGATCATCGGCGATCCCTCGGCAGAGGTTCTGCGCGATGAAGTGCCCGCGCTGATCGCCGAGGGCTGCACCTCGCTCAAGATCTATCTGAGCTATGACGGGCTCAAGCTTGACGATTACGAGGTCCTCAACGTGCTGGATCTCGCGCGGTCCGAGGGCGCGATGGTCATGGTTCATGCCGAGAATGACGCCTGTATCCGCTGGCTGACCGAGAAATTCATCGAGGCGCGCAAGACCCAGCTGCGCTACCACGAAAAGGCCCATTCCGAGATCGGCGACCGCGAAGCCACCTTCCGCGCGATCAGCCTGTCCGAGCTGATCGAGACCCCGATCCTCGTCAGCCATGTCGCGGCGGGCGGCGCGGTCGAGGAAATCCGGCGCGCCAAGGCGCGGGGCCTGCCGATCTTTGCCGAGACCTGCCCGCAATATCTCTTCCTCTCCGCCGAGGATATAGACACCGAAGACCTCTCGGGCTCGCGCTGTGTCTGCACACCGCCGCCGCGCGACAAGTCGAACCAACCCGCGATCTGGGAGGGGATCCTTGACGGCACGCTCGAGGTGTTTTCTTCGGATCACTCGCCTTGGCATTATGCCGACAAGATCGCGGGCGGGCCGGATACGCCCTTTTACCGCATTCCGAACGGCATTCCCGGCATCGAGACCCGGCTGCCGTTGCTCTTCTCAGCGGGCGTGAACGGCGGGCGGATGTCGCTGCAAAAGTTCGCCGATCTGACCGCAGGCGCGCCCGCGCGGCTCTTTGGCCTTTACCCGCGCAAAGGCGCGATCGCGCTTGGCGCGGATGCCGATCTCGCGATCTGGGATCCAGTGCGCGCCGTCACGATCTCGAATGATCTGCTCCATCACGCGACCGATCACACGCCCTATGAGGGCCAAGAGGTCACGGGCTGGCCGGTGATGACCATCTCGCGCGGCGAGATCGTCTGGGACGATGGCAAGGTCCTGTCGACGCCGGGCCGGGGCCGCTTCGTCGCGCGCCAACGCCCGCTGGTGCCGCAACAGCAACCCTCGCGGATCCTC
This sequence comes from Paracoccus aminophilus JCM 7686, assembly GCF_000444995.1. NCBI lineage: Bacteria > Pseudomonadati > Pseudomonadota > Alphaproteobacteria > Rhodobacterales > Paracoccaceae > Paracoccus > Paracoccus aminophilus. Next base: position 14,646 of record NC_022042.1, read on the forward strand.
GCATCATGACCGGGGTCTCGCTTTCCGCGCGGCTTGAGGGGCGGGTGATCTTCCTGACCGGCGCCGCGAGCGGCATCGGTGCCGCCATTGCGCGGCGCTGCGTGGCCGAAGGGGCGGCCGTGATCTGTGCCGATCTGAACGGCGCGGCGGTCGAAGCCCTCGCGGACGAGTTGGGCGCGCAGGGCCTTGGCGTGACCTGCGATGTCACCGAGGCCGCCTCTGTCGAGGCGGCGGTTGCGGCGGGGCTTGCGCGGTTTGGTCGGCTCGACGGGCTCGTCCATAATGCCGCGGCGCCCTCGCCGGATGGCAGCGTGCTCGATCTGACGGCGGCGCAATGGGCCAGTGAAATCGGCGTCAACCTGACCGGAGCCTTCCTGACCTGCAAATCTGCCTTTCCGGCGATGATCGCGGCGGGCGGTGGTTCGGCGGTGATGATCGCCTCGCAATTCGCGCAGGTCGCGACCGCGAAATCGGTGGCCTATTGCGCGGCGAAGGCCGGTCTCGTGCATCTGGCGAAGGCCATGGCGGTCGATCATGCGGCGGACGGCATCCGCGTGAACAGCCTGTCTCCGGGCGCGGTGGCGACCAGTCGGCTTTTGCAGCGCTGGCCGGACCTTGCCGCAGCGGATGAAGGTCTCGGCCCCGACTATTTGCTGGGTCGGATTGGCCAGCCCGATGAGATCGCGGCGGCGGCGGCCTTCCTGCTCTCGCCGGACGCCTCTTTCGTGACCGGAACCGATCTTCTGGCGGATGGTGGCTATGCCGTTCGCTGACCCGATTAATCTTTGTTTAGGGGTGAAATCCGAATGACCCTTTTGGTAACCGGCGGCACCGGCTTTGTGATGAGCGTTCTCGTGCGGGCCTGGCTTGACCGAGACCCTGCGGCGCGCGTCGTGATCCTTGACCGTGCCGCGCCCGATGAGATGACGGAGCGCTTTTTCGCTCCGGACAGCGACCGGGTCCGCGTCATCACCGCCGATATCTGCGACCCCGCCGACTGGGCGCCGCAGCTCGCGGGCGAGGATATTCGCCAGATCGTCCACGGCGCGACGGTCACGCCGATTTCGCGCGGCACCGCTTCGGAGGCTCGGGTCGAGCCAGAGGCGCTCGATCCCGCCCGGATCATGGAGATCAACTTCACTGGCACCCTGCGCCTGCTCGATTGGGCGCGTCACTTGCCTGCTCTGGTGCGGTTCATCTTCGTCAGCTCGGGCTCGGTCTATCGCCATCACGGTCCCGATCAGGCCGGAGAGCCCTTGCCCGAAGACGGCTATGTCGCGCCGCTGACGCTTTACGGCATCTCGAAATTCGCCTCTGAAATGACGGTGGACCGCTATGCCGATCTGTTTGGCCTCTCGGCGGTCTCGGTGCGGCTGGCCTCGGTTTACGGCCCGATGGACCGCGTCACCGCCAGCCGCAATTTCCGCCATGTCCCGAACCGCATTGCCCATATGGCGCTGGCGGGCGAAACCATTCGCCCGAACAGCCTTGAGCCGGTGGGCGATTACATCCAGTCGCGCGATGTCGCGGCGGCCATTCTCGCGCTGCTCGATACCCCGCGCCTGCGCTATCGCCACTACAACATCGCGAGCGGCGAGACCGCGACCATCGGCGATGTCATCGGCTGGGCGCGGGACCGCGTCCCGGATCTTGCGGTCAGCGTCACGGACGGGCCCGAGGCCAATGTCGTTCATGATGTGGCGCTGCGCGATGGGATGTGGGGCGCCTATGACATTGCCCGCATCACCCGCGACACCGGCTGGCAGCCGCGCCCCGGCGCTGAGGCCTTTCACGATTATCTGGACTGGATCAGCGGGTTTGAGACCAGCACCGCGCCCTCTGAGGAGATGAATTGATGACCACCCCGACCACCGATCAGACGCGCGATTTCATCGGCTATGGCCCGAACCCGCCCCGCATCACCTGGCCCGATGGCGTCACGCTCGCGGTCAATCTGGTGCTGAACTACGAAGAGGGCGCGGAATATTCCTGGCTCGAGGATGGCCGCAACGACAATTGGGGCGAGTATAATATCCCGAACAGCCCCCCGGTCCGCGATCTGGGGACAGAGACCCATTTCGAATATGGCAGCCGCGTCGGTGTCTGGCGTCTGGCGCGGATGTTTGACCGCTACCAGATCCCGGTGACGGTCTCGGCCTGCGCGGTCGCCTTGCAGAAAAACCCCGCCGTCGTCGAATGGATGAATGCGCGCAACCACGATCTGCTCGGCCATGGTCTGCGCTGGAGCGAATATTCGACCATGCCGCGCGACGAGGAGGAGCGGCAGCTCTCCGAAGCGATCGCGCTTTATGAAAAGCTGACCGGGCGGCGTCCTCTGGGCTGGAATTGCCGGTCCTTCCCCAGCGTGAACACCCGCGATCTGATCGTGCGCGAGGGCGGCTTTCTCTATTATTCGGACCCCTGCAACGACGATCTGCCCTATTTCCTCGACCACGACGGCACCGAGCTTTTGGTCGTGCCCTATTCGAAGACGCTGAACGACAGCCGCTATCTGATCGCGCCGGGCTATAGCAATCCGCGCGATTTCGCCGAGGATTGCCGCGCGGCGATCGATTACATGGCCGAAGAGTCGCAAGAGCTCGGCGGGCGGATGCTCACGATTTGCGTTCACGCGCGTTGGATGGGCCAGCCCAATCGCGCCCATGGCCTGCGCGAGGTTATCGAGCATGTCCAGAAGACCCCCGGCGCGGCCTTCATGCGGCGCGAGGATATCGCGCGCCATTGGCTGAAGCTGCATCGCGGCGCCGGGCAAGACGGGGGGCGCGCATGACCGAACTCCAGCAGATCAACCGCGCGTCGGCCACAGAGGCCGCACAGATGACCGGGGCGGCCTATATCGCGGGCGTGCTCAAGCAAGAGGGCGTGCGCCAGATCATCGGCTATCCCGCGAGCGAGCTGTTCGACGCCGCCGCAGCACTCGAGATCCCGCCCCTGATCGCGCGCAGTCAGCGCGTCGCGGTCAATATCGCCGAGGGCTATGCCCGCGCGACGGCGGGGCGCGAACTGGCGGTGGTGACGGTGCAATATGGCCCGGGGGCGGAAAGCTCCTTTGCGGGGATTGCGCAGGCCTTCAATGACCGCGCGCCGGTCCTGTTCCTGCCGACCGGCTATCCGCGCGGCTCGGAAGCGGTGACGCCGAATTTTGAATCGCGCCGGAACTTCGCGCATATCACCAAATGGTGCGAAACTGCGACCCGGGTCGAGGATCTGCCGAAGCTGCTTCATGCCGCAATCTCGCGCATCCGCTATGGTGCGCCCGCGCCGGTGCTGCTGGAACTGCCGGTCGATCTGTTGAACGAGCTGCAAGAGGCCTCGCCGCAAGATCACCTCTGCCCGCGCCGAAGCGCCCCCCAGGCCGAAAAGGCGCAGGTGGCCGAGTTGATGGAGCGGCTTTTGGCGGCGCGCCATCCGGTCATTCTGGCCGGGCAGGGCGTCCTTGCCGCCGAGGCCACGCCCGAGCTGGTCGCTTTGGCCGAGGCGCTTGAGATCCCGGTGATGACGACGCCGAACGGCAAAAGCGGTTTTCCTGAAAACCACCCGCTGGCGCTTGGCACTGCCGCGCGCGCCCGGCCGGAAACGGTGGATCATTATCTCGAAGAGGCCGATCTGGTGCTGGCGATCGGGACCAGCCTGACGCGCTCTTATTACATCCTGCCGGTTCCTGAGGATAAGATCATTCTGCAGGTGACGCTCGATGACAGCGACATCGGCAAGGATTATCCGGTGACCTTGGGGGTCGTGGCCGATGCGCGCGCGGCGCTTTGCCAGATGCTCGATCATCTTGGCCCGACGCCGGTGAAGCCTGCGACACGCGCCGGGCTTCGCGCCGAAATCGCTGCGCATCGCGCCGCTTTTCTCGCGAAATGGATGCCGCTTCTGACCGCAGAGAGCTCGCCGATCTCGCCCTATCGCGTGATCTGGGAGATGGTCGGTGTGCTCGATCCCGACCGCACCATCATCACCCATGACGCCGGAAATCCGCGCGATCAGCTGTGCCCTTTCTATGTCGCGACCCAGCCCGGCGGCTATATTGGCTGGGGCAAGACCACGCAGCTTGGCAGCTCGCTTGGCTTTGCTTTGGGCGCAAAACTCGCGCGGCCCGAGGCGGTCGTCGTCAATCTGATGGGCGAGGCGGCGTTCGGCATGGTCGGCATCGACTTCGAAACCGCCGTGCGCTGCGATCTGCCGGTGCTGACCGTGGTTTTGCGCAACAATGTGCTCGGCGGCTATGCCCGCAGTATGCCGGTCGCGAGCCAGAAATACGAAGCGAACCGGGTCTCGGGCGAATATGCCTCGATCGCCGAGGCGCTTGGCGGCTATGGCGAATGCGTGACCGAGGCCGGGGATCTGCGCGCGGCGCTGCTGCGCGGGCTCGATCAGGTCGCGCAGGGCCGTGCGGCGCTGATCGAGGTCGTGACCCATGAAGAGCCGCGTCTTGCGGGGCTGTGGTAGGGCGCGATGTTCGATCTTCTTATCCGCTCGGGCAGGCTGGTCACTGCTGCGGGCGAGACCCCGGGCGAGCTTGGCATTCAGGGCGGGCGGATCGCTGCGATCCTGCCGCCGGGGGCCGAGGCCGATGCGCGCGAGGTCGTCGATGCCACCGGGCTGAAGCTGCTGCCCGGGCTGGTTGATGCCCATGTCCATCTGCGCGAGCCCGGGCTGACGCAGAAAGAGGACTTCCTCAGCGGCTCTCATGCGGCGGCGCTTGGCGGGGTCACGACGCTGCTCGATATGCCGACCGATGATCCTTGGACGGAAACCCCCGAGCAATTGGCCGCGAAAATGGCGCTGGCGGCGGGGCGGCTTCATGTCGATGTGGGCTTTCAGGCGGTGCTGAGCCGGACCGGCTGCGATCTCGCGGGGCTGCTGGATCTTGGCCCGGTCTCGCTGGAGCTGTTCACCGCCGATGTGCCCGAGGCCTATCTCTTTGAAAGCATCGCCGAGGTGGCGCAGATGCTGGGCCGGATCACTGGCTCTGCGGCAGGGCGCGAGATGGCGGTGGGCGTCTCGCCGGGCGATCAGTCGATCCTGCGCGCGGCGCCCGCTGGCCGGGATATCGCGGCTTTTCTCGCCAGCCGTCCGCCCTTGGCCGAAGCCTCGGGCGTGGCGCGCGCGGTGCTCGCCGCTGCGCAAAGCGGGGCCAAGGTCCATGTCCGGCAAACAAACTCACGCCTTGGCATCGAGACCTTTCGCGGGCTGCGGTCGCTCGCCGATGTCACGCTTGAAACCACGCCGCAGAATTTCTTCTTCACCGCCGCCGATTACGAGACTACCGGCGCGGGGCTGAAGGGCTCGCCACCGTTTCGGGGGGCCGAGGATGTCGCGGCCTTGCGCCAAGCCCTCTCCGACGGGTTGATCGACGTGATCGCGACCGATCATGCGCCGCATCTCCCGGCCGAGAAAGCCGCGCCTGCGCCCTCCTTTGCCGAGATCCCGGGCGGCATGGCCGGGCTTCAGACGCTTTTGCCGGTGATGCTGCGGCTGGTCGCGGAACGGGTACTGACGCTTTCTGATCTAGTGCGGGTCTGCTGCGAAAACCCGGCGCGCCGCTTTGGGCTCGGTCACCGCAAGGGCGTGATCGCGCCGGGATATGACGCCGATCTTATCCTGCTCGATCCCGCGCAAGAGACGGCGATTTCGCATGGCGCACAGGTCTCGCGGGCGGGGTGGACGCCGTTTGACGGCTGGCGTGTGCCGGGCCGGATCGCGGCGGTCTATCTGCGCGGCGGGCGGATCGTCGATCAGGGCCGCCTTGTTTTGTCACAGCACGGGCAGGTTGTGCGCCGTGCAAGCTGAGAGAATTTCTATGGATATGCTGAAAGACAAGATCGCCATCGTCACCGGCGCAAGCTCGGGTCTGGGGCAGGCGATCGCGCTGCGCTATGCCGCCGAGGGCGCGAAAGTGGTCGTGGCCGATATCCGCGAAACTGCGGTCGAGGGCGGCGAGACCACCTGTGCCAAGATCGCAGCTTTGGGCGGAGAGGCCAGTTTCATCCAGACCGATATCGCCGATTGGGCGGCGGTCGATGCGCTGGTCGGGGCAACCGTGGCGCGCTACGGGCGACTTGATCTTCTGGTCAACAATGCGGCGGTCTATACCTCGACCACCTTGACCGAGACCACCGCCGAGCAATGGCAGCGCGTGATCGGGGTCAATGTCACCGGCTATTTCCATTGCAGCAAACGCGCGGTTCAGCAGTTCCGCCTGCAAGAGCCGGTCGGCGAGATCCGCGGGCGCATCATCAATATCTCGTCCCAGCACGGCATGGTCGCCTCGCCCGGAGACTTTGCCTATGGCGTCAGCAAAGGCGCGATCGTGCAGATGACGCGCCAGATCGCGGTCGATCACGCCCATGAGCTGATCGTGTGCAATGCGGTCGCTCCGGGCAAGATCATCACCGGCAAGCCCGGGGTCGCGAATGATCCGGCGATGCTCGATTACTCGCGCAGCCGCACGCCCTGGCCGCGCTTTGGCGCGCCGCAGGATGTCGCAGGGGCTGCGCTTTTTCTGGCGAGCGATCTTTCAAGCTACATGACCGGCGTCAACCTGATGGTCGACGGCGGCTGGATGGCGGGCTGAGCGGGCTCGCCTCGATACGACTACTTCACGGAAAGGAAGAGACATGGACCTTGGTCTGAAGGGAAAAACCGCGCTTGTGCTGGGCGCGGGCGGTGGTCTTGGCGCGGCGATCGCGCAAACTCTGGCTGCCGAAGAGGCGCAGATCGCCGTGGCCGACATCAACCGCGAAGCGGCGGAAAAGACCGTCGCGGCGATTGTCGCAGCGGGCGGCAGAGCGTTTGCGCTGGAATGGGACCTTGGCGATATTGACGCGGTCCCTGCCAATATCGGTCGGGTCGAGGCCGAACTGGGCGCGGTCGATGTGCTGGTCAATATCACTGGCGGCCCGCCGCCCACTTTGGTTTCGGGTCAGGATGCCGCGAGCTGGCGCAAATATTTCGACGCGATGGTGCTCTCGGTGATTGCGATCACCGATGCCGTCCTGCCGAACATGCGCGAGAAAAAATGGGGCCGGATCATCACCTCGACCTCGTCGGGCGTGGTCGCGCCGATCCCCAATCTCGGCCTGTCGAATGCGCTGCGCATGTCGCTTCTGGGCTGGTCGAAGACGCTCGCCGCCGAAGTCGGTCGCGACGGTATCACCAGCAATGTGATCCTGCCGGGCCGCGTCGCCACCCAGCGCATCACCTTCCTCGATGAGCAGAAGGCCAAGCGCGAGGGCAAGACCGTCGAAGAGGTTGCGGCGGCAAGCACGGCCTCGATCCCGGTTGGGCGCTACGGCGATCCGCAGGAATATGCCGATGTCGTGGCCTTCCTCGCCTCGGCGCGCGCCTCTTATCTGACCGGCTCTGTCATCCGCGTGGATGGTGGGCTGATCGCCAGCGTCTGAGGTCTTGGTATGGTGATTGACTGGAGCAAATTGCCCGCCGTTCCCGGGATGCGCCCGGGATCTGTGCGGCGCGGGATCTGCGCCGATCAGATCTCGGCGGTGCAGATCGAGGTTGCGGCGGATGCCGAGTTCGACGGCAAGACCCATTGGCACGAGCATGAGCAGATCCTCGTGGTCGTTTCGGGCTTTTGCAAGATCGTGATCGACGGCCAGACCATGACCGCGCGGCAGGGAGATCTGGTGTTCTTCCCGTCGAAGTCGCGCCATGCGGTGATCGGCACTGGCCCCGAAGGCTGCGTCTATTACGAGCTCTTCGCTCCGGCGCGTCCCGATCAGCTGCCGGGCTGGGTCGGTTCGTCTCCGCTGCGCTTTGACTGATCGGCGCGCCTGAGGCGGAGCTTCTGTGACCCCGGCGCGATGATCTCGCGTCGGGGGCTTTGTCAGGGCCGCGCTTTTGGCGTGGGCGCTGATGTCCTACTGATGGCGCATGTTGATGCCATGCGAGGGCAGGGTCGCCGGGTCCATGATCGGGCAGTCAAAGACGAGGAAACGACCGTCCTTGTTGCCGCAGACCGGCCCAACCGCCTGAACCGCCCAGCCGACCCGGCGGGCCATGCGCAAGAAGGCCGGAGTGCCAAGGCAAAGACAGCTTTTGCCGCCTTCCGAGAACAGGAAATCATTGATCGCCCGCAGCATCAGGGCCGCGACCCCGGCGCCGCCGATGCTGACGAAGCGGGTCAGCTCCCAGGTCGCCTTGTCCGTCGGCGGCTCTTCAAAGCAAAGCTCGGTCGGCAGACCGGGCAGCATCCCCAGCACCGCGTCGCGGATCATATAGGAATAGATGATCGAGCCGGTTCCGGTCAGCTGATCGGCCCGGCGCAGGCGGCCGCCGCCCAACACCGCGCCATCGCGATGGGCGATGACATAGACGGTGTCGAAGGTGTCATATTGCTCGAACTCCATGTCCTCGGCCTGCCACAGCGACCATTCCTTCTGGGCGATGAAGACCTCTTTGCGCAGCGTCATGTAGAGACCGACGAGATACCACAGCGGCGCCGAAGCGGGCAGGCGAAGGATCGAGACATGCAGCCCGTCATCAGAGGTCAAGCCCATGACGCTTTTCTGCGCGGGCTTTGGCTGGTCAGTGCTCAGCATGTTTACTCTCTTTGGTTGTCGATCCGATGAACATTCGGACACCCGTGTTTTCGTCTACGATCCACAAGCCGAACTCGCGACTCTCGAGTACCAAATGCTCTGCCTCGGCGCGGCCGTCAAATGCTGCCAGCAGCATTTCCGCCATGCTTTTCGACATCGGAGCGCGAAAGACCAGCGGGAGGTCGCTGTGGACACCAGGCTGAAGAATTTTCCTCGTCATGATTTCCCTTCCCTTCTGTCCCGGCGATGCAGGCCCCGAAATCTTTTCATCGATAATAGCACATTTTGTCCAATCGCGCTGGCAGATCGATTAAAACGGCAATGATCCGGCGGGCGGAAAGAAGGACTTTCCGCGCTTTGGGCCGAACCGCAGCGGCCTTTTATGGACAGGTCGTTAGGCGTCACTCTCGGTTTTGGATACCCTTTGAAGCGATTCCGGGTGAGCGGGAGCTGCTGTCGGGAATTGTTGCCCAAGAGTTATATCGAAGCTGAATCGCTCTTCAAAGTCCCTATGGGCGCGCAGGTCTTTGACGTGGCGTGGCTGTCTCACATCGTATCCGAGGGTTTTTCCGTTGGTCGATTGGATTTCTCGATTGATCGTTAAGAAAATCCAATTTGCGACCATGCGTCAGCCCATGCAAGCTGGATCTGTCTAGAAGACTCCTCGTTAATTTCGAGGCATCCAGGGAGGGAAATCCCGACATTTCCGCATGTTGCTGGCTTGCCGCCCCTGTCTGGCAGGCCTGTGATCCTGCACGCCTTCGGGCGGCAGGGCGCGGATTTTGGTTGCCTCACAACTGAAAGGAACCGACATGGCCAAGGTGGTCTGCGTTCTCTATGATGATCCGGTTGACGGCTATCCGACGTCCTATGCACGGGACGATCTTCCGAAGATCGATCAATATCCCGATGGCCAGTCGCTGCCGACGCCGAAGGCGATCGACTTCCAGCCGGGGACCCTTCTGGGCTCGGTTTCGGGCGAGCTGGGTCTGCGCAAATATGTGGAATCGCTCGGCCATGAATTCGTGGTGACCTCGTCGAAAGACGGCCCGAATTCGGATCTGGAAAAGCACCTGCATGACGCCGAGGTCATCATCTCGCAGCCGTTCTGGCCGGCCTATCTGACCGCCGAGCGCATTGCGAAAGCGCCCAAGCTGAAGCTGGCGCTGACTGCGGGCATCGGCTCGGACCATGTCGACCTGCAAGCGGCGATCGATCACGGCGTGACCGTGGCCGAGGTGACCTATTGCAACTCGAACTCGGTTGCCGAACATGTCGTGATGATGGTGCTGGGCCTCGTGCGCAACTACATCCCCTCGCATGACTGGGCTCGCAATGGCGGCTGGAACATCGCCGATTGCGTCGCACGTTCCTATGACGTCGAGGGCATGCATGTCGGCACCGTCGCCGCTGGCCGCATCGGTCTGCGCGTGCTGCGTCTCTTGGCGCCGTTTGGCATGCATCTGCATTACAACGACCGTCACCGCCTGCCGGAAGCTGTTGAAAAAGAGCTGAACCTGACCTGGCATGCGACGCGCGAAGAGATGTATGGCGTTTGTGACGTGGTCACGCTGAACTGCCCGCTGCATCCCGAAACCGAGCATATGATCAATGACGAGACGCTGAAGCTGTTCAAGCGCGGCGCCTATCTGGTCAACACCGCGCGCGGCAAGCTCTGCGACCGCGATGCGATCGTGCGTGCGCTGGAATCGGGCCGTCTGGCTGGTTACGCGGGCGATGTGTGGTTCCCGCAGCCTGCGCCGAACGACCATCCGTGGCGGACGATGCCGCATAACGGCATGACCCCGCATATCTCGGGCACCTCGCTCTCGGCGCAGACGCGCTATGCGGCGGGCACGCGCGAGATCCTCGAGTGCCATTTCGAGAACCGTCCGATCCGCGATGAATATCTGATCGTGCAGGGCGGCAGCCTCGCGGGCGTGGGTGCGCATTCCTATTCCAAGGGCAATGCCACCGGCGGTTCGGAAGAAGCCGAGAAATACGAACGCGCCTGACAAGGCCGGAGCCCGCGCCTTTTTCCCTGGGCGCGGGCTTTCCTGCGTGGAGAGACCCCGGACCGATTGGTTGCGCACCGTTGTCACGCAAGGCGCCAGCAAGAGCCGCCTGAACGGTCGATCGCCGGGTTGCAGGACATTCGGGCCGTCAGAGCACGGCCAAGCAACAGGACGCAGCCTGCGCGCGGGAGGTCCAAGCGCATTGTCCCGACGTCAGGCGCTTATCCCGGGGGGGAGACCATGACCACAATTCAGGAAAATTTCGCGGGCACCGAGAGGCCTACTGAGAGGCCTGCGCTTTTGTCGCGCGAACGGACTGTCGCGCAGGCGGGCTTCAATCGCTGGCTCGTGCCGCCCGCCGCCTTGGCGATCCATCTGTGCATCGGCATGGCTTACGGCTTTTCGGTGTTCTGGCTGCCGCTGTCGCGCGCGATTGGCGTCACAAAGCCGGTGGTCTGCGAGCAGATGCCGCTTCTGACCGCGCTTTTCACCACGAGCTGCGATTGGCGGATCGCCGATCTGGGCTGGATCTATACGCTGTTCTTCGTGCTTTTGGGCTCTTCGGCCGCGATCTGGGGCGGCTGGCTGGAAACCGCCGGGCCGCGCAAGGCGGGCGTCGTCGCGGCTTTGTGCTGGTGCGGCGGCATGAGCCTTTCGGCGGTGGGCGTGATGACCCATCAGCTGTGGCTGATGTGGCTTGGCTCGGGCGTGATCGGGGGGATCGGGCTGGGCCTTGGCTATATTTCCCCGGTCTCGACACTGATCAAATGGTTTCCCGACCGCCGGGGTCTGGCGACCGGCATGGCCGTGATGGGCTTTGGCGGCGGCGCGATGATCGGCGCCCCCTTGGCCGATCGGCTCATGGGGATTTTCGCGGATGAGACCGGCGTCGGCGTCTGGCAGAGCTTTCTGGTCATGGCCGCGATCTATTTCGTCTTCATGATGGCCGGAGCCTTTGGCTATCGCGTGCCGCCCGCAGGCTGGAAGCCCGATGGCTGGGCGCCGAAAGCCGTCGCACCCGGCAAAGCCGCGATGATCACCACCCGCCACGTTCATCTGCGCGACGCCCACAAGACCCGGCAGTTCTGGCTGATCTGGATCGCGCTTTGCCTCAATATCTCGGCCGGGATCGGCGTGATCGGCATGGCCTCGCCCATGCTGCAAGAGATCTTTGGTGGCCGTCTGATCGGTCTGCCCGAATTGTCCTTCACCCAACTCGACGCCAAGCAGACCGCGGCCATTGCCGCGATTGCCGCAGGATTTGCCGGGCTTTTGTCGCTCTTCAACATCGGTGGGCGGCTGGTCTGGGCCTCGGCCTCGGACCGGATCGGGCGCAAGCGGACCTTCTTCATCTTCTTCGCGCTTGGCATCGTGCTTTATGCGCTGGTGCCGAGTGCCGCCCATCTCGGCAGTCAGGCGCTGTTCGTGGCGATGCTGTGTATTGCGATCTCGATCTATGGCGGCGGGTTCTCGACCTTGCCCGCTTATCTGGCGGATGTGTTCGGCACCCAATTCGTCGGAGCGATCCACGGGCGGCTGCTAACCGCCTGGGCGGTGGCGGGGACGGTCGGTCCGGTGGTCGTCAACTATATCCGCGAGGCCCAGATCGCCGCCGGAATCCCGCGCGCCTATGCCTATGACTATACGATGTATATTCTCGCGGGTTTTCTGGCGCTCGGGATGCTGTGCAATGCGCTGGTGCGTCCGCTCGACGACAAATGGTTCATGTCCTCTGCCGAGCTTGCAAGTTTGCAGGCCAAGGGCGCGCAGACTCGCGCGGTGGAGACGGGCTCGTTCGGCATTGATCGCGGCCGGTTCGATCTGCCCACGCTGCTGGCTTGGCTTGTCGTGGGGGTTCCGCTGCTTTGGGGTGTGTGGATGACCATCGAAAAGACGACGGCCTTGTTCAACTGAGCCGGTCCTTGACTCAAAAGCCCCGCGCGGCGCCGAGACGTGGGCCGCGCGGGGCAAATCTATCTGACAGGAGAGACGATGACTGCCCGCCGATTCACCTTTTCGAGCTCCGACACGCCCGGGCAGATTTTGACGGTTCCGCTGCTTGGCGATCTGCCCGAGACCGAGGGGCGCAAACTGCCCAACCGCACGATGATCGTCACCGACGAGGCCGCGCCCGGGCTGATCTGGAAGGTGACGCCTTGGGCCAGCTCGACGCTGGCGCGCCAAGAGGTCGGGATTTCGGCGCGGCTCGACGGGATGCCCGGGGTCGTGCCGATGTTCGGTTTGGCCGCGAGCGA
>NC_022042.1:32500-118164 GCF_000444995.1 Paracoccus aminophilus JCM 7686
ATCCTCTTGGGGGTAGAGCACTGCATGGATGATGGGGGCCCACAGCCTTACTGAGTCTAAGCAAACTCCGAATACCGAGAAGGACTATCCGGGAGACACACGGCGGGTGCTAACGTCCGTCGTGGAGAGGGAAACAACCCTGACCAACAGCTAAGGCCCCCAATTCGTGGCTAAGTGGGAAAGCATGTGAGACTTCCAAAACAACCAGGAGGTTGGCTTAGAAGCAGCCATCCTTTAAAGATAGCGTAACAGCTCACTGGTCTAAATAAGAGGTCTTGCGGCGAAGATGTAACGGGGCTCAAGCCACGAGCCGAAGCTTTGGATGCACGTAAGTGCGTGGTAGCGGAGCGTTCTGTGATATAGAACGCTGCCTCTTTTGCTTTGCAAAAAGTAACAGAGGCAATGTTCTGACTGTGAAGCCGGGCTGTAAGGCATCCGGTGGAGTGATCAGAAGTGAGAATGTTGACATGAGTAGCGACAAACAGGGTGAGAGACCCTGTCGCCGAAAGTCCAAGGGTTCCTGCTTAAAGCTAATCTGAGCAGGGTAAGCCGGCCCCTAAGGCGAGGCCGAAAGGCGTAGTCGATGGGAACCAGGTTAATATTCCTGGGCCAGGAGATGGTGACGGATCCCAGAGGTAGTTCATCCTTATCGGATTGAATGGGCTGCTGAGGGGTTCCTGGAAATAGCCCTCCACAAGACCGTACCCTAAACCGACACAGGTGGACTGGTAGAGAATACCAAGGCGCTTGAGAGAACCACATTTAAGGAACTCGGCAAAATACCTCCGTAAGTTCGCGAGAAGGAGGCCCCGTTTGTAGGCAACTATAGGCGGGGGGCACAAATCAGGGGGTGGCGACTGTTTACTAAAAACACAGGGCTCTGCGAAGTCGTAAGACGACGTATAGGGTCTGACGCCTGCCCGGTGCCGGAAGGTTAAAAGGAGGAGTGCAAGCTCTGAATTGAAGCCCCGGTAAACGGCGGCCGTAACTATAACGGTCCTAAGGTAGCGAAATTCCTTGTCGGGTAAGTTCCGACCTGCACGAATGGCGTAACGACTTCCCCGCTGTCTCAAATGTGGACTCAGCGAAATTGAATTGTCTGTGAAGATGCAGACTTCCCGCGGTTAGACGGAAAGACCCCATGCACCTTTACTATAGCTTCGCACTGGCATCAGGATTGTGATGTGCAGGATAGGTGGTAGGCGCTGAAACCGGGACGCCAGTTCCGGTGGAGCCATCCTTGAGATACCACCCTTCGCACTCTTGATGTCTAACCGCGGTCCGTTATCCGGATCCGGGACCCTGCGTGGTGGGTAGTTTGACTGGGGCGGTCGCCTCCCAAAGAGTAACGGAGGCGCGCGAAGGTTGGCTCAGAGCGGTCGGAAATCGCTCGTTGAGTGCAATGGCAGAAGCCAGCCTGACTGCAAGACTGACAAGTCGAGCAGAGACGAAAGTCGGCCATAGTGATCCGGTGGTCCCGAGTGGAAGGGCCATCGCTCAACGGATAAAAGGTACGCTGGGGATAACAGGCTGATGATGCCCAAGAGTCCATATCGACGGCATCGTTTGGCACCTCGATGTCGGCTCATCTCATCCTGGGGCTGGAGCAGGTCCCAAGGGTACGGCTGTTCGCCGTTTAAAGAGGTACGTGAGCTGGGTTTAGAACGTCGTGAGACAGTTCGGTCCCTATCTGCCGTGGGTGTAGGATACTTGAGAGGAGTTGCCCCTAGTACGAGAGGACCGGGGTGAACGTTCCACTGGTGGACCAGTTGTCGTGCCAACGGCAGTGCTGGGTAGCTATGAACGGACAGGATAAACGCTGAAGGCATCTAAGCGTGAAGCCCCCCTCAAAACAAGGTATCCCTTGAGAGCCGTGGAAGACCACCACGTCGATAGGCCAGAGGTGTAAGCGCAGCAATGCGTTCAGCTGACTGGTACTAATGGCTCGATAGGCTTGATTTGATCCGGAAGAAGACAGACCTGTCTAAACTTCCAAAAGCATCAATACTTGGACAAACCGATCCCGAAAGGGAAACGCCGATTGCTTCTTTCCTGGTCTGGTGGCCAAAGCACGAGCGAAACACCCGATCCCATCCCGAACTCGGCAGTTAAGCGCCGTCGCGCCAATGGTACTGCGTCCTAAGACGTGGGAGAGTAGGTCACCGCCAGACCTGGTAAGAAGCAAACATATCTCTCATAAACGATGATAAAAAAAAGCGCCGCAAAACCAGCAGCGCAACCGGCGCGGGGTAGAGCAGCCCGGTAGCTCGTCAGGCTCATAACCTGAAGGTCACAGGTTCAAATCCTGTCCCCGCAACCAAATCCAAATATAGATACAGAACAACCTCGCTCCGCGGGGATGTAACCGTTTGGGAAAAAGCTCTCGCCGATCAGCAAAGCAGTTCGTATAAAGCCCCGCTGAGAGGCGAAAACACCGCCGCGAAACACGGACTCAAACCAGGTCATCAGCGCAGCCCAGACCAAAAAGTCTCGCGTCATGCGAGGCTTTCGCCGTTAAATGAAACAGGGCAAGCGAAAGCAAAAAGCCATCCTCCCACAAAAACAGCCGCCTCAATGCATCACAAGCCCGCCGTCGACGTTCAGGCTTTGCCCGGTCATGAACCGTGCCTGATCCGAGCACAGGAAGGTCACCACGCCCGCGACATCCTCGGGCGAGCCGTTCCGGCCAAGCGGGGCGAGGGTTGCATATTGCGCCATCATCTCCTCGGGGGTGATGGCGCGCAGCTCGGCCTCCCAGATCAGCTCGCGCGATTGCATGCTGGTCCGCGTATAGCCCGGACAGACCGCATTGACCCGGATCCCCTTCGACGCGAGCTCGAGCGCCAGCGATTGCGTCCAGCCGATCACCGCGAATTTCGAGGCGCAGTAATGGGCGAGGAAAGGCGCGCCGCCTTTGCCGCCGACCGAGGCGGTGTTGACGATGCAGCCTTGTCCCTCGGCCACGAAATGTCGCGCCGCGATCTGGTTGGTCAGAAAGATGCCGCGCGCGTTGACGTCGAGATTGAAGTCCCATTCCTCGTCGGTGATGTCCAGCGCATGGGCCATGGTCGACACGCCGGCATTGCCGATCAGGATGTCGCAACCGCCCATTTGCTCGACCGCGCGGGCAAAGCCCGCCTCGACCTCGGCGCGGTGGCGCACATCCATGCGCAGCGCATGGGCGCCGATGGCGGCGGCGGTCGCCTCTGCGGCGGCCAGATCGATATCGGCAATGGCGACCTCGGCGCCCGCCTCGCGCAGGCTGCGGGCAATCGCCGCGCCGATGCCGCCTGCCGCGCCGGTCACGAGGGCGCGGCGCCCGATCAGAGAGGTCTCGCTCATCTTGCTTCTCCTGTGTCGCGGCGGCCGGGCCCGTGCAGCAGCGCGCCGAGAACCGCGGCCAGCGGGATCAGCCAGGGAGCATAATCGAGCAGCCCGAGGCTGCCGGTCAGCACGGCATAATTCGAGAGGATCAGAACCGCGATCGCGGCAAGGCACAGCGTCGCCACCGAGGCAATCGCCAGATCGAGCGGTTTTTGCCCGGTGTCGCGGCCACGTCGCAGAAAGAAGGTCATCACCGCGGCCGAGGTCACCGCCTGCAGGATGGCAATGCCAAGCGCGGCCAGACCGAAGGAGGCCGACAGCACCGTCATCAGCGGATCGGCGTCGCCCAGAATGAAGCCCAAGACGATCAGCCCGGTGATAACCGAGACGGTCAGACTGGCCAGATGCGGCGAGCCCATCCGGTCATGCAGCCGACCGAGCCCGGCGGGCAGCATCCGCTCACGCGAGAGGGCGAGCACATAGCGCGCGGCGGCGTTATGCAGCGCGATGGTCGCGGCGAGCGCCGAAGTGACCATAAGCGCCTCGGCGAGCATCACGAAAATGCCCGGCGTGAACAGGCCGAAGGCGCGATAGACCAGCGTGCCGGGGTTCTCGGCGGCGGCGGCGGCGACCTTGTCCGGGCCGAAGGCGGAAACCACGCTCCACATCGAGATTGCATAGAAGATCGCGATGAACAGCACGGCCGCGATCAGGGCGCGGGCCACGGTGCGGGTGCCGTCGCGGGCCTCTTCGCTGTAGATCGCAGCGGATTCAAAGCCGAGAAACGACACGAAGGCGAACATGATCGCCACGCCGAAATTCCCCGAAAAGACCGTCGCCGGGCTGAAGCTGGTCAGTGAGACCTCGGCCCCGCTGCCCGGCGAAAAGACCGCGAGCGCCAGCACCAGCAGCACCACGATCTCGAGCGAGAGCAGGATCGCAAGGAGACGCGCGCCAAGGGTGATTTCGCGGTAACCGACGACGCCGGTGACAATCAGGCACAAGATCGAAATCAGCTTCCACGAGACATCGAGCCCGAAGACTTCGGCAAGGAAGATATTGCAGAAAAACCCCATGCCGGCGACCGAGCCGACCACCATGACCAGATAGACGAGCAGCGCCACATAGGCCGCCGCCCCGCCCGCAAACCCGCCGAGCCCCTGACGGATATAGGCATAAAACGCGCCCCCGCTTTTCACATAGGGGCTCATTTTCACAAAGCCGATCGCGAAGAGGATCAGCACGAGCCCCGCGATCAGATAGGCGCCGGGCATCCCCGCGCCATTGCCGAGCAAGGTGCCAAGCGCGCCATTGCCGACCACGGCCGCCAGAGGGGCGGCGGCGGCGACCACCATGAAGAAGATGTCGGGGCTGTGCAGCGAGCGCCGGGGGATGTGATCGGAAGGGGCCATGGGAAAACCTTGCGCGGAATGTCGGAGGTCAGGACGGATCAGGGCAGCGTGACGCGTTTGCCGTAAAGCGGCGTCGGGAAGGGGCCACGCAGCAGCTTGTCGTTGTCATCATAGAACTTGGCGCTGGCGGTGCCGGTGAAACTGTCCTTGTCGATGGCGGTGATCTCGAAAGAGACCTCGCCCCGGCTGACGAATTTCGCGGTCTTGCGGTCGGCGGTGACCTCGACGAACTTGCCCTTGATGACATCGCCCTCGCGGATCCAGATGCCCTTGCCGTCACTGTCGCTGTTGTCGGGATTGCCCGCGTCGGGATTGGCCTGCTGCATATTGCCGTCCGCGTTGAAGACGAACATGTGATGGGTGAAGGGCGCATCCGGCGCCTTGACCACCCAGGTCCCGATGATCGCATCCTGCCCCGTCTCGGCGGCGCGCGGGGTCTGCGTCGCGGCAAAGACCAGCAAAACGGCAGCCAGCAGCGGCAGGGCGCTGCGGCCAAGCGCCCGGATCATCCTGTGCAGTTTCGTCATGTGAGCCTCCCGGTCAAATCGGTCTTGTGCTGTCAGCTGTTGTGCCAGGGCCGCCAGAGCGCCTTGGCGTCCTGCCAGGTGTCGGCGTCATCGGGGTCTTGCGGCGTATAGCGCGCGCCCGGCGTCTCATGATGGGGCAGGCTCCAGGTGCCGCGCTCGACCAGCCGCTGGATATTGCCGCGATAGATCTCGTCAACGGCGGCATGGCGCGCGGGCTCGTCCTTGAGCCAGAGGTTTTTCGGATGGATCGGGCGCTCATACATCCGGGCGAACAGCTCGGTGCGCAGATCCTTCAGCCAGTTCGAGTTGAGATTGCTCATGCGGAACTGGCGCAGCGCCTCGATATCGACCATGCCCGCCACCATCGTATTCGCGCTATTGGCGGAATAGGAAATGATGTTGCCGCGGTAATCGACGATATGGCTGTTGCCGCCCGCGATATCGACGGGGAAGCGCGAGCTCGGCGACAGATAGACCGGGCCGATATTCGGGCAGAGCATATAGACCGAGTTGAACTCGGCATGGGCGCGGTTCTGCACCATCCAGCTCCCGCCGCCGGGATAGGAGGAGGCGGTCATCGGCATCGCCTCGGACGGGCGATAGACCACCTCCGCCCCGCCGAAAGCCAGCGCGCGCACCGCCTCGGGATATTCGCCATCCGAACAGCAGATCGTGCCGATATTGCCGATATCGTCGGTTTTCAGCACCGGGAAAAAGGCTTCGGGTCCGTCGCCGAAGATCTCGACCCAGCGGTCATAGATGTCATGCGGCGTGCAGCTGCGTTCGCGGCACCAGATATGGTTCTTGGCGGCGCGGTGGACGACATTGCCTTTGCGGTCGATGACGAACAGCGTGTTGAAGAAGCGGTCTTCCATCACATCGGGCCAGCGCGCCTTGCATTGCCCGATGATATAGGTGTCGTAATGGCGCGCGAGTTTGCCCAGAGCCTCGGTCTCTTCGCCGGGCAGGTCGATGAACATCTCGCGCGCGGCGGTGACATGGGGGACGTCGAAAATCTCATCGGTAAAGCCGGTCAGCGCGCCCTCGGCCAGCGCCACGACCCGCACCGGCGCATTGATCGAGATGATCGAGATCGCCGCATGGATCGCCTCCTCGATGGTTTCGAGGTTGTGCTTGATGTGTTTGCGCTCGGCCACGCCGGTGGTGATGGTCGACAGACCGATGGTCATATAGGGCGGAATATAGGGCGGGCGTTCGGTCATGTCTGGTCTCGCTCATCGTCGGATGCCGGGCAAAACCCGCCCGGAGCCCGGTGTCGGGTCTGATCTCGCAAAGACTGGAACCGGCACGAGGGCCGAGCAATGATACTGAGGTATGATCGCTTTCGCGACGCGCTTGGCGGGGGACCGAGGGGATGCTAGGCTGCCAGCCTGTTTTTCCCAGCACAGCCCGAGGTCGGCCATGCTGCTCGATACTGCGGATTTCGGCGATCGCCTGCTGTCGCTTGTCACGGCCGCCCTGCCTCTTGACGGCTGTTGCTTCTACCGGGTCGAGAACGGATGCCACGCCGTCAACCATCGGCTGTCCGAGCTGTCGCCTTATTGGCTTGAGAAATACCGCAGCTATTTCTGGCAATTCGACCCGTTGCATCCGGCGCGGATGACCTGCGCAAGCATCCGGGTGCAGGCGCTCGACCGCTCGGCCGGGCCGGTGAGCCCCGGCGAGCGCGAATATCTCGCGGGGTTTCTGGCGCCCCAGCGGACGCTGCATCAGGCCGAGCTTTATTTCCGTCAGGGTGCAGAGATCGTCGCGGGCGCCTCGCTGTTGCGCAATGCCGATCAGGGCGGGTTCAGCGCCGAGAATATCCGGCTGCTGGAGGCTTTGGTTGATTTCTCGGGCTTCGGCACGGCCGAGAAACGGGTGCAAGCGCTGGCGGGAAGCACGCTGTCTCCGCGCGAGCGGGAAATCGCGGTTCTGCTCGGGCGGGCGCTTTCGAACAAAGAGATCGCGCGTCACTTCGGCATCGCGCTGCCCACGGTGAAAACCCATGTCAGCCGCATTCTCGAAAAGACCGGCACGCAAAGCCGCGCCGAATTCATCCGCCGCTTTCCCGATGATGGCGCGGGTCTCGGCTAACAGGCACCGACGCACCGCCCGCGCCTATTTCGGCGGATCGGCCAGCAGGTTGATGATCAGCGCCATTGTGGCAATGCCCAGACCCGGGATCAGCATGAGGCGCGGGGTCTCGAAAATGAACATGCGATATTCAAAAAGCATCGCGCCCCAATCGGGCCGCGACGGATCGACCCCAAGCCCCAGAAACGCCAGCCCGGCATAGGCCACCACCGCCTGACCGGCCTGCGCGCCCGCTTGCGCCGACAAAAGCGGCAGGATGGCGGGCAGGACATGGCGCCGCAAAAGCCCGGCGCGCGTCACGCCAAGCGCCCGCGCGGCGCGGATATAATCGAGCCCAAGCGTGCGGTGGGTCAGGCTGTTCGCGGTCAAGGCCATCGGACCAAGCCCCGCCAGCCCCAGCGCAAGCCCGGCCGTCAGCGGGTTCAGACCAAAGAGCGCGCCCGCGACCAGCGCCCAGATCAGCGTCGGCAGGACGATGAACATCTCGGCGGCGCGCAGCAGCAGACGCTCGCGCCAGCCTCCGAGCAGGGCGGCGATGCTTCCCGTCAACATCCCGCCCAGAAACCCGATCAGCGCGACCAGCGCCACGACCAGCAGCGAGCGCCCGGCGGCCTCCATCATCCGCGAGGCCAGATCGCGGCCAAGATGATCTGTGCCGAAGGGATGGGGCAGGGAGGGGCCAAGGTTCTTGGCCAGCATATCCACCGCGCCGGGTGGATATGGCTGCCAGAAGGCCCCCGTCGCGGCAAAAGCGATGAGCATCGCCGCCGCCACATGAACCCAGCGCAGCCTCATCGCGCTCTGGGGTCGAGAAGCTGAAGGATCAGCGTGATGACAAGATTGGCCAGCGCCATCAGACAGGCGACCGTCATCACATAGGCCAGCAGCACGCCGTAATCTCGCGCGGGCACGCTTTGCAGGACGAACTGGCTGACGCCGGGCAGGCCGAAAAGCACTTCCAGCGTCGCGGTCGTGCCAAGCATCCAGCCGATTTCCGAGCGCAGCGCCGCCAGCAAGGCATAGGCCCCGGCGCGGGCGGAATGGCGTCTAAGCGCCGCGCTTTGGCTGAGCCCCTTGGCGATGGCGGTGCGAAACCACGGCTGAGTGGTCGAGGCCAGCAGCTCGCGCCGCAGCACTCGCGCCATCATCGCCATCGGCGGCAAGGCGATCAGCACCGCCGCCATCGCCAGAATGACCGGCCCGCCGGAAAAGGGCCGGATCAGGCGCAGCTCGGCGGCCAGCAACCAGATCAGCACGAGCCCGAGCCAGAAGCTCGGCACCGCTTGCACGACGACGACAAGGCCGCGCCCGAAGCGATCGGCCCAGCCGTTTGGCCGCAGCGCGGCGGCAAAGCCAAGCGGGATCGCAAGGATCACCGCCAAAGCCAAAGCCGCGGCACCGAGCCCAAGCGACAACGGCAGGCGCGACAGGAACTCATCGCGCACCGGCGCGCCGGTACGAAAGGACAGGCCCCAATCGCCCGTGACAAAGCCTCCAAGCCAGGACAGCCAGCGCAGCACCAGAGGCCGGTCGAGCCCCCATTCCATCCGCAACCGCGCGATTGTGTCCGGGTCCGGCGGCAGGTTCCAGGCCCGCATGGCGATCTCGACCGGATCGGCGGGCATCTGAGCCACGACGCAGAAGGCCAAAGCCGAAACCGCAAGCAGGCTTGTGGCTTGGCGCAAGCTCGCTTGCAGCAGATGGGCGATCACCTTTGGCGGTCCCGGCTCAGCGGATCTCGCCCATCTCGGGGCGGATCACATAATAGTCCGAGCCCCAGGGCTCATAATCCTTGAGCCGCGTCGACAGGCCGACCCGCCATTCCGGCGCGATCAGGAAGGTGACCGGCACGTCCTCGAAAAGCTGGTCCTGCGCCTCCAGAGCGATCTGGTTGCGGGTCTCGGGATCGGCGGTTTCGCTGAATTTGGCGATGATCGCGTCAAAGGCCGGGCTTTTATAGCGCGCATGGTTCAGGGCGGCGCCGCTGACCAGCATCGAGTTGAAGAAGAACGCCGGATCGCCGTTCGGCGCGGTGTGCTGGGCCCAGAGGAAGATGTCGAAATCGCCCTCGGCGGCGGCATCGCCCGGGTTTTCGACAACACGGGTTTCGCTCGCAATGCCCAGACGGTTCAGCTGCGCCGCGACCACGGGCAGCATCGTGACCAGATCGGGGCGCGAGGAATAGGTCACCAGCCTCAGACGAAGCGGCACGCCGTCTTTGGTTCGCTTGCCGTCGGACCCGGCGGTCCAACCGGCCTTATCAAGCAGATCGCCCGCGAGATATCGGTCGCTGACCCGCTCGACCTTGCCCGCGAAAGGGAAATAGGGCGCGAAAGCGCCGGTCGCGGGAACGCCATTGCCGATAGCCTCGATCAGTTCGGGCCGACCGAGCGCCAGATCAATCGCCTGACGCAGCTTCGGGTCAGAGAGGGTCGGACTTTCGGTGTTCAGGAAGCCGAAATATTGATAGCCGACCTGAAAGCTTTTGACCGTCAGATCGGGATTGGCGCGGATCGCGGAAAGCCCCTCGACCGGCAAGCCAAACGCCAGATCGAGCTCGCCCGATTGCAGCGCCAGAGCCATGGTCTGAGCATCGCCGAATTTGCGCAATGTGATATCCGAGCGGTCGGCTCCGGCGGGGTGATAGGGGTTCGCGGCCAGATCCAGTGTCGCATCGGCGGTAAAGCCCGTCACCTTATAGGGCCCGGTGAACAGCGGCTGTCCCGCGCCGTCGAAGCCATATGCGATCAGCGGCCATTCCGCGAAAAGCGCGGGCAGCATCGCGACCGGGCGCTCGGTCGTGACCAGAAGCGTGCGGTCATCGGGCGCCTCGAAGCTTAGCTTGCCGCCGGTCGCGGCGGCGGGCGCATTCTTGGCGAAAGTATTCTCGAAGCCCGCCTTCAGCGCAGCGGCGGTCACAGGGCTGCCGTCCGAAAAGCGGCGCCCCTCAGCCAAGGTGATGGTCCAGCTCAGATCTCCGGTCCGGTTGGCCGATTGCGCCAGCTCGGGCACCAGCCGGCCCGCGGCATCGACGCTCCAGAGCTGGCCGCCGACGCCGTGGCTGGTCAGCGCCCAGCCCGCCGAGCCCGCTGTGGGGTCAAGGTTGTCGACCAGAAACGTCTGGCCCACCCGCAAGGCATCTTGGGCCAAAGCCGGAAGCGCCAGAGTCGCGCCCAAGGCCAAAAGGCCCGCGAAAGCCGATTTTCCGAACAGGGTCATTCGTGTTCCTTCTTCTCAGGGGAAAGGGGCAGGGCCCGGAGCTGCTGTTTGCGGCCTCCGGGCGAATAGGCAAAATCGGCGACCGGATGACCGGCCAGAAGGTGTTCGTCAATCATGCGGTCGAGGGCCTCTTCGGTGACACCGCCATACCAGGTGCCATCGGGAAAGACCTGCACCACCGGCCCAAGCGCGCAGGGCCCAAGGCAGCTCGTCTTGGCCGTCATCGTGCCCGCGCCGGTCACCCGCAGCTTGCGGCGGACCTGTTGGTTGCGCAGATGCGCCCAGATCGCGGTCGCGCCCCGCGCATGGCAGGTCGGTCCGGTGCAGACCAGAACCCGGTAATGCTGGGACGGTACCTGAACCGCTTCGGGCCGGGGTGCATCGCCACAAGGCAAGGCATGACGCGGCGCTTCAAGCGCCAGCCGCGCCAAGATGTCGGAGAGGCCCGCGGTGGCCGCGATCTCGTCGGCCAGCACGATGTCGGGCAACGGGCTTTCAGCCCGCCAAAGCGCCAGCATCAGGCCCAGCCAATTGCGCAGGCTCGGCTCCATCGGCACGATCACGGGCAGGATCACGACCTGCGCCAGCCCCTTTTCGGCAAGCGACCGCAGAGCATCGCGCAGCGAGGGCTCACCTTGTTCGAGATAGCAGCATTCGACCAGATCGAACCGGGCGCGGATCTCGGGTCGCGCCGCCAAAGCCGCAGCGATCCGGGACATCTCGCGATGGGGCGTGGCCGCGAATGCGGATTTGGCCAGCAGCAGAAGCGCCTGCCGCTGGGGTTTGCCCGCCATTTCGCCTTCCTGACGGTGATCCACGCCCGCCCTCCTGCACAGGTTCCGCAGCGGGATGGGGGGAGATCCGGCAGCGATGGGCCCCAACTGAAAGGGGCCCGACACCGCGAACACGCCCCCGCGATACTCCCGATCGCGGAACAGCCTCTGTCGTCAGGCAGGTCTCCTGGCTTGCAGGTCGTCAGGCCTTCGCATCGGTCTTCCCGGCCATGGGGCCAGTGACGGGTGATGCGAGCCCTCGCTGCATACAGTTGCGGGTCAGCTCCGGTTTCTCACCGGATTCCCTCTTAGCCCGGCCACCACATCCGAGGATCTGGCGACGGGAACCTTGACCCGAACCTTCTGCCGCTTCGGCCCGAGCCGGTCAAGTCGGCAGAAGATCCTCGGTTGGGCGCGGCAGGATGCGCTCAAGGCGCGGGGGTTTGGACGGTCGCAGACAGGCGCGCGACCGCCGGATCCGCCTGCGGGAAATGGCAGCGGAAAGAGCCCCTGTCATCTTGCGTCAGGGCAGGTGCCTCGGCCCGGCAGCGGTCGCGCACCGCCGGGCAGCGGGTCGAGAAACGGCAGCCGGGGGGCGGGTTGATCGGGCTTGGGATCTCGCCTTGCAGCACCACCCGCTTTTGCCGCTGCGCCGGGTCGATGACGGCGCGCGCAGACAGAAGTGCGGCGGTATAGGGGTGGCGCGGGTGGCGAAAGAGCGCGGCGGTCTCGGCCTCTTCGACGATCTGGCCGAGATACATCACCGCGACGCGATCGGTGACGCGGCGGATCACATTGAGATCATGGCTGACCATCACATAGGTCAGGCCATATTCCTGCTTGAGCTCGAGCATGAGGTTCAACAGCTCGCCCCGGATCGAGAGATCGAGCCCCGCCGTCGGCTCATCCGCGATAATGAGCTCTGGCTGCAGCGCCAGCGCACGGGCAATCGCCACCCGCCGCGCCTGTCCGCCCGAAAGCTGATGCGGGTATTTCTCTAGCAGTTCCCGCGCGAGCCCCAGCCGCTCGAAGGCCTTCAGCACGCGCGGCCAATGCTCGGCCATGGGCAGGCCGTGAATGCGCAAGGGCTCGGCCAGCAGCTTGCCCACGGCCATGCGCGGCGAAAGCGAGGCGGCGGCGTCCTGCAGCAGCATCTGGACGCGCCGCCGATAGGCCATTTCGTCCTTCGCGAGCAGCTCGGACAGGTTTTCGCCCGCGAAGGTGACCCGGCCCGCGCTTGCCCGTTGTAAGGCCACGAAAACCCGGCACAGCGTCGTCTTGCCCGAGCCGCTTTCGCCGACCAGCCCGGTGACCGAGCCGCGCGGGATCGAAAGCGTGACCTCATCAAGCGCGCGGATGACATTGCCGAAGGTGACAGAGAGCTTCTCGAAAGCGATCAGCGGCGGCGCGGTGCGGTGGAGAGTTTCGGAACGCCAATCCATGTCAGATCCTCGTGCAACGAACGGAAACACCCGCGCCGACCTCGGCCATGGGCACCGGGCCACGCAGGCAAAGCTCGTCCACCAGCGCACAACGCGGGGCGAAGGCACAGCCCGCAAGCAGCGCGGACGGGCTGGGCGGATGGCCGGGAATGGTCTTGAGCGCGGTGCCGCTTTCGCCCTCGTCGATCTCGCAGCCAAGCAGCGCGGCGGTATAGGGATGGCGGGGATTGCCGATGATCTCGGCCATCGGCCCGGCTTCGACCACCAGCCCGCCATAGACGACGATGGCGTCGTCGCAGAACTCGGACAAGAGCCCGAGGTGATGCGAGATGAAGAGGACCGAACAGGCACTCTCGCGTTGCAGATCGCGGAAGATCTCGACGATCTGGGCCTCGACGGTTGCATCTAGCGCGGTCGTCGGCTCGTCGGCGAGGATCAGCTGGGGATTGGTCAACAGCGCCATGGCGATCATCACGCGCTGCCTCATCCCGCCCGACATCTGATGCGGATAGGCGGCAAGGCGGCGCGCGGGTTCCGAGATGCCGACGCGTTGCAGCATCGCCTCGGCCGCGGCCATGGCATCCGCGCGCGAGACACCGGGTCGCTTGCGCCGGATGACATCGACAAGCTGGGTGCCGATCTTGAAGACCGGATTGAGCACGGTCATCGGATCTTGAAAGATCATCGCGATCCGGTCGCCGCGCAAGGCGCGCTTTTGGGGCTCGGTGAGCGCCAGCAGATCAAGGCCCTGAAAGCGGATCTCGCCGCCGACCTTGGTGACATTGCTGGCAAGCAGCCCGAGGATCGCCGAGGCGAGGGTCGATTTGCCTGAACCGGATTCGCCGACCACGCCGACAATCCGGCCCGGCGCGATGTCGATATCGACGCCGCGCAAGAGATGCAGCGGGCCGGTCGCGCCTGCGGCCTCGACGCTGAGATCGCGGATCGAAACAAGGGGGGTGGTGCTCATCTTGCGGACCTCCTTCTGGGGTCGATCGCATCGCGCAGGGCCTCGCCCAGAAGCGTGAAACCAAGGGTCGCCCCGGCCAATGCGACGCAAGAGACGATGACCGGAATGGTCGATTGGTTGATATTGGCAAAGCCGTCGTAGATCAGCGTTCCCCAGCTTGCGAGCGGCGGGCGCACGCCAAGGCCGATGAACGAGAGACCCGCCTCGATGGCGATGACCACGGGGATGTCCATGCTGGCCAAAATGACCAAAGGCCCCATGATATTTGGCAGGATATGCATCAGCGCGATGCGGCTTCGCGAGGCGCCTAAGATGCGCTCGGCCTCGATATAGGGCTGCTCGCGCACGGTCAGCACCTGGGCGCGGGCGACGCGGCCGAAATGTGGGATCATGGTGATCGCGATGATCAGGGCCACATTCCACATCCCCGGTCCAAGAACGGCGATGAAGGCCAAAGCCAGCACCAGAGATGGAAAAGAGGCGATCACGTCGAAGACGATCAGGATCGGCCTTTCCCAACGATTGGGCGATTCCGCCGCGATGATGCCCAGCAGCGTGCCAAGTGTCAGGGCGAGCGCGATCGCGCTCAAAGCGACGCCCATCGCCACGGTCGAACCATGGATCAACCGGCTCAGCAGATCGCGCCCGAGATGGTCGGTCCCGAGCCAATGGGCCCAGCTCGGCGCCTCGAAGCGATGGGCGATGTTGATCTTGCCCGGCGGTTGCAGGTTTAGAACCGGCGCGAGCAGCGCCAGCGTGCAGATCGTCACGACGACCAGCAGGGCGAAGGCTCCCGACGGGCGGGCGAGGATGCGGCGCAGAACTTCGCTCATGTGCTGCCCCCCGCGCGGGTCATGCCGCGCCGAATGCGCGGATCCAGCGCCGAATAGGACAGATCGACGAGCAGATTGGTCAGGGTGAACAGCAAGACGATGACCAGCACGACGCCCTGCAGCACCGGGAAATTCCGCATGGTGATCGCGTCAAGCACCAGCCGCCCAAGCCCCGGGCGCGAGAAGATAATCTCGACCAGAACCGCCCCGCCGAGCAAGCGCCCGATGCCCATGCCGAGGACGGCAATGGTCGGGATGCTGGCGTTTTTCAGGGCATATTTATAGATGATCTTGCGCTCGGAGAGGCCATAGGCCCGGCTCGTGCGGATGAAGTCCGAGCCGAGGATTTCCAGCAGAGACGAGCGCACAAGCCGCGCGATCATGCCGACCCAGCCAATCGCCAAAGCGGTCGCGGGCAGGATCATGCGGTAGATCTGATCAAGCAGATTGCCGCTGTCGCCCGCGCCGAGCACCGGAAACCACGGCAGCCAGATCGCGAAAATGACGAGCAGGAGAATCGCCACGACAAAGCCCGGGATCGCGATGAAGGCGACCGAGACGAAGGCGAGCGCCGTGTCCATGGGCGAGCCCGGATGGCGCGCCGCATAGATCCCCAAAGGCACGCCGATGATCACGGCCAGCGCGATCGCGACAAAGGTCAGCGTGACCGTATAGGGCAGGGCGGCCATGACCATATCGACGACGCTGCGCCCGGTGATGACATCCTGACCGAGGTTGCCGCTCAGGACATTGCCGAAAAAGATCAGCAGCCGCTCGGGGATGGGCCGGTCGAGGCCCATCTTCTCGATGAATTGCGCCGCATATTCGGGCGTGGCCTGCGGCCCGAGAAGCGTGCTCGCGGGGTCTCCGGGAACGATGGCGCTGAGGGTGAACAGGACCAGCATCGAGCCAAAGATCGTGAGCACGGTCGTCGCAAGGCGGCTGATCAGATAGCGGGTGGTTGGCGCGTTGAGCAGATGACCCATCCCGTCACACCGGCGCGAAGCGGTTGTAGGTCAGCGCCGTGCCAAAGGGCCCGAGGCTTGGCCGGACCGAGTTGCGCCGCACATAGATCAGCGTTTCATGGGTCAGCCAGACGAAGGCCGCGGAGTCTTCCATCGCCTTTTGCGCATCGACGATATAGCTCGCGCGCGCGGTCGTATCCATCGCCTCGGAGGCTTTCTCCAGCGCCTCGTCAAAGGCGGGCGCGGTCCAACGCTGCCAGTTCCAGACCCCGACCTGATTGCTCGCGAAGGGAAAGGCCAGATAATTCGGGTCGAGCGCGCCATTGAAGCGCATGATGAAAAGCTGAAGCTTCTTGCCCTCATCGCCCTTGCCCGCCGACCAGAAACTGCCGCCGTCACGGACATCGAGCTCGATATTGATGCCGACCTCGGCCAGCTGGGCCTGCGCGACCAGCGCCATATTCACGAAAGTCGGCTGGTTCAGGACCAGCATCTGCGCGCTGAAGCCGCTGGCCATCCCGGCCTCGGCCAGCAGGCTGCGGGCGAGATCCGGATCGCGCTGATGAACCGGCGCGTCCTTCCAATGGCCCAGAAGCTGCGGCATGATCATGGCATTCGCCCGCACGACCTTGCCGTCATATCCGGCCATCAGCATCTCATCGACATCCAAGGCCGCCCGCACCGCGCGACGCACCGCGAGATTGTCGAAAGGCGCGTGTTCGACATTCATGCCCAGCCAGACATCGGCGATCCCCGGCAGCTCCTCGACGGTCAGATCCGAAACATTGGCGAGGCTGTCGGCGAGCGTCGGATCGGCATCCGAGAAATCGAGCTCGCTTGAGCGCATCGCCAGCTCGACCGTCTTCTGATCCTGCACGACGCGCAGGATGATCTGGTCATAGCCGCTCGGCTGGCCCTGAAAGTCTGGATTGCGCGCCAAGGTCGTCTGGCGCTGGCGCTCGAACCCGGTCAGGCGCAGCGCGCTTGAGCCGACGGGCTGGATGTTATGGGCAACCCCGCGCTCTTCGATCGCCCGTTTGCAGACGATCCCGCCCGAAGCATTGGCGAGAATATATTCCAGCGAGGCGCGCGGCTTTTCCAGAAGGATGCGGCCGGAGTATTTGTCATCGACCTCGACGCCCTTCAGATGCGCCCAATCGGCAGCATAGGGGCTGATATTGCCGCCGGGCTTTGGCAGGCCGATGCGCTCGAAGGAGAATTTCACATCCTCGGCGGTCATCTCGCCATAGCCGTCGGTAAACATCTGCCCGGGCTTCAAAGTGAAGCGATATTCGGTCTCGCTGATCGCCTCGAAAGACGCGGCCGCGTCGAGTTCGATTTCCAGTTTATCGGCGGGAACGCCGTCCTGATCGGGTTTGTAGACGAACAGGTTTTGGTAAATCGCCCGGCAAACCGTGGCGTCCTCGGCGCCCGAGCGGAAGGCGGGGTCGAGCACCTCCAGATCGCGGCGGGTGCGGATTTGCAGCCTTGTTTTGCCGGTTTCGGCGAAAGCGGTCGGGATATAGGCGGTGCTGGCCAAAGCGGCGGCCCACCCCATGAGTTGCCGGCGCGTGACGGTTGCGACCATGATCTCCTCCATTCTGGTGCGTGGTGATGGGGTCTGCGGGCGCGGGCGCCTGCAGATCTCTCACGGGTCCAGCAGCGGCCTTCCTCCTTGCCACTGCCGGGCCCCCGGGGCCGAACAGCCCCGGTTTCGTCGCCGATTGGCTCAGATCTCGCGGCCGAGCAGCTCCTCTTCGAAGGGGAAATCGGACAGGAGCTGATAGCCGTCGCGGGTCACGATGACCTGTTGCTCCAGCTTGACGCCCTCCGAGCCGCCGACCTCGCCGCAATAGCTTTCGCAGCTCAGGACCATGCCTTCCTCGAGCACGCCCTCCTCGCCATATTTCTCGTGATGACCGCGCCCGACGATGGTCGGCCATTGGCCGTAAAGACCGACGCCATGCCAGGTCATCGGCATCATTTGCTGCTTGAACCGCTCGGGCAGATCATAAGCCTTTTCAGACATTTCGCGGAACGTCGCGCCCGCCTTGATCAGTTCGAGATTGTGGTGAAGCTGATCGTAAGAGGTGCGATACAGCGTGCGCTGCTCGCCCGAGGGTCGCCCGCTCGGGCAAAAAAAGGTGCGCGAGACATCGGCATCATAGCCGAAGGGGCCGATCATATCGGTGTCGAGCGCGACCAGCTCGCGCGGGCGCACGATGCGGTCGGTGGCCTCTTGATACCAGGGATTGGTGCGGTGCCCCGAGGACAAAAGCCGTGTGTCGATATATTCGCCGCCGAATTCGACATTGGTCGCCTCAAGGATGCTCCAGAGGCCGATTTCGGTCTTGCCCGGCTCGATCGCCTGTTTGATCCGGTGCAGCGCGACCTCTGCCACCGAGAGCGAGGCCATGATGCATTGCACCTCTTCATCGGATTTGATCGCCTGCGCATCGGACATCATCCGCCCGCCAGAAATCACCTCGATCCCGGCATTTTGCAGATGCAGCCCGGTGAAGTATTCGACGCGGCTGTCGACGGCGAGCCGCCGTTTGCCGACCTTCTGCGGCGGCAGATAGGACATCAGCAGATCGGCAAAGGACTTGCCGCCCGCATAGGTCGAGCCATCGAGATTGTAACGCCCCTTGGCCGACAGTACCATCTCGACGGTTTCGAGGCCTTCGCCAAGATGTTCCGAACCGTGATATTCAAAGAGGATCGCCTTGCCCTCGGCGGGCACGAGCGCGCAGCGGATATTCGCGTGCATCGACCAGGGCTGCATATTCCGCACGCCGGTCGCATAGCGCATGATTACCGGATCGCAGAGCAGGATTGCCGGAACATCGTGCTTGCGCAGCTGCTCCTGGACGCGCCGAAGCCGATAGGCACGCAGCGCGATCATATCCATTTGCGCGGCGCCATGGTCGCTCACCGTCTTGCCGATCGAGGTCCGCGTCAGGGAATTTCGCGAATAACGGGTGGCCTCTGGGTCCGCACGATGCGGTGTCTTCTGATCCATAGCTGGCTGCCTCCGATGCTGGGTTACCCAAAGCCTAGCGCAGCGAAAATGAGACTAGTAGCGCCTATATTTTATCGTTTTCATCTGATTCTTTTATGAATAAATCACCTGCCGGGCTGTTCTGCCGCTGTGATCTATCCGGGGCAGGCCACTTCGGGCATAATCTTGCGAAATCAGAGAAATTCAAGAGAAAAGGGCCAGCAGATCGCTAGCCCTTAAGCGCAGATTATCGAATCTTCCGTTCTATCTGTGATTGTCAGCAGAGTGATTCGCAGACGCAATCTATCGAAACTGGATAAGTGAATTATTGATTTTCGACGATGCCATAGCCGCGGATTCCCTTGATCTCGAGAAACTCCTCAAGTCCGAATTCAGCGCATTCGCGGCCATTCCCGGATTGCTTGAAACCGCCGAAGGGCATGTCCGCGCTCACCGGCGGATAGTTGATATAGATGTTCCCGGCCCGCATCCGCCCGGCGACATTGCGGGCCAGTGCGAGGTCCTTTGATTGAACATAGGCGGCGAGGCCATAAACCGTCGCATTCGCCTCGTCGATGACGGAGTCCACATCGTCATAGGGCAGGATCGACAGGACCGGGCCGAAGATTTCCTCGCGGGCAATCCGCATCTCGGGCGTCACATCGGCGAAAATCGTCGGACGCACGAAACAACCGGCGTCGCGCCCCTCTGGCCGCCCCGGGCCGCCCGCGATCAGACGCGCGCCCTCGGCGATGCCGCTCTCGATCAGCCCTTGGATCTTGTCATATTGCATCCGGCTTGCGACTGGCCCCAACCGGGTCGCGGCATCGTCCTGCATGCCCACGACATAGGACTCGGCCGCGGTTTTCGCGTGGCGCAGTGCCTCGTCATACTGGTCGCGATGAACGAACATCCGGCTCGGCGCGACACAAGACTGGCCGCTGTTGAGATAGCATCCGGCGACGCCTTTCGTGACCGCATCCTCAAGATCGACATCGGGCAGCAGGATATTTGCCGACTTCCCGCCCAGCTCTTGATGAACGCGTTTCACCGTATCGGCGGCCGCTTTCGCCACCTGAATCCCGGCATGAGTCGAGCCGGTGAAGGAGACCATATCGACGCCCGGATGGCGGGAGAGCGCCGCACCGACGCTCGCGCCATCGCCATTCACCAGATTGAAAACGCCCGGCGGCGTGCCCGCAGCCTCCATGATTTCGGCAAAAATGATCGCGCTGAGCGGCGATTGCTCGGCCGGTTTCAAGATCATGGTGCAGCCCGCGCCAATCGCCGGCGCAACCTTGCAGGTGACCTGATTGAGCGGCCAGTTCCAGGGCGTAATCAGCGCGGCAACGCCAATCGCCTCTTTCGTGACCATCGAGGCGCCGCGCGGATCCTCGAACGGGAACCAGCTCAGGATTTCCGCCATCTTCTCGATATGGCTCAGGCCCATGACGACATGACGCTCCTGCGCGAACCAGATCGGCGCGCCCATTTCGCGCGAGACAGCACGGGCGAGATCGTCCTGACGCTTGCGGTATTCGGCGGCAATGCGGTGCAACAGCGCGATCCGATCCGCGCGGCTGCTGCGCGAAAAGCTGGCGAAGGCGCGTGTGGCAGCGGCGACCGCCAGATCGACATCCGTCGCGCTTCCCATCGAGATCTGCGCGAAAGCTTGATCCGTCGCCGGGTCGATGACGTCGAATCGGCGCGGCGTGACCGGGTCCACCCATGCCCCGTCGATGTAGAATTGAAGATCGCGATTACCCATCGGCACCTCCTCCCAAAGCGTGATTTCTGATGTGCAGCCGCGACGCGACGGGACCGGTCAAGCCGTTCTCCCTGCGGTTCAAGATCGTCGCAGCAAGGCAAGAATTTCTTCTTTCAACCATAGAAGTCAAGACGACTTTCCAAAAAAGAAAATGCTCCATACGATAAAAGGCATATCATCAAGAGCACTCGGAGGAGGATGAGGATGGAGAGTGATGTGCTGATTCTGCCGCCCAAGGACATCGCGCGATTGGCGCAGGCCGTGGCCAGCCGCGCCTCGGGCAAGCCCGTGCGGATCGCGCTGCTGCGCGACGCCGAAAGCCGGAAAGCCATGGGACCGATGCCCATTTTCCCGGGAATTGAGATCCTGGCTTTCGATCTGGACACCGACGGCGCCTTCGCCGATTTCGACATTTCGACGCAATCGGCGCGGATCGCTGCAGAGATGGAGGCGGGGGTTCAGGCCTTTCTGGCCGCGAATCGCCCAGATGTCGTGGTCGAGGCGACGGGGCGGGCATTGACCGGGGCGATGGTCTGTCAGGCCGCGCTGGAAAGCGGCTATCCGGTGGTGTCGCTCAATCCACGCACGGATCTCGCCGTTGGGCATTATCTGCGCCACCTGGCCCATGAAAAGGGGCTTCGCTATGTCTTCTGGCAGCCCGACTCCGTCCGCGCCGCGCTTGATCTCAAGGAGGCTTTGGAGGCCTCGGGCCTCGAGATCGTCTCTCTGGGCGCGACCCTTCCGGCCTCGGGTGCGGGCGAGCAGCCGCTGTCTGACGCGGATATCTCGGCGGTGATGATCGAGATGGCGTGCCTTGCGAATGCGACCGGGATTTCGCTGGATCGGCCCGGCATGAACGGCCAGCACTGCCGCCCCGAGGAGCTTGCGGGCTTTTATCGTCCGCTTGAAGAGGGTGGCATTTTCGCGGTGCCCTGTTGCGTCGATTATGCGGTTCTGGACGGGCTTCCCGCCGGAGTTTATGCGGTTGCGAAAGCGCAGGAAACAGAAGGAAAATCAACCGCGTATCGCACGCACTTTACCCCGCTTTCGTCCTGTGCCCATAGCTGGCTTGCCGCACTGGCCGAGGTCTTGGAAGACGGCGCCAAGACCCCCGATCTCGCCTATCGCCCGGTCGCCGATGTCTGCGCGATTGCCCTGCGCGATGTGAAGCCGGGCGAGCGTTTGGCAGGGGCAGGGGCCGCAGATTATCGCGGCATTGCCATGCGTGTCGATGAGATCCGCTGGCGCGAATCCATTCCGATTGGCCTCTTGGAAGGCGCGATGGCCAAGCAGATCATCGAGCCGGATGAGCCGATCGTGCTGGAAAACTGCGTCATCGACCACACCAGCCGCCTTTATGCGCTGCGTGGCCTTCAGGAAAAGCTGCGTCTGGCCAGCTAGGACCAGACGCCGGGGCCGGGCGGTCTATCCCTTGGGATAGACCTCTCGAGCGCGCCAATAAAAAAGGAAGGCAATCGCCGCCTCGGCCGCGAGCAGGCCAAAGACCAGCTGATAGGCTTGAAGCGGATATTCGGGCCCGCTTTCGGTCATCACGGGCTCATAGAAATCAATCAGATAGCCGGTCATCGCTTGGTGAAGAAAGACCCCACCGATCTGGGCCGTATTCATCAAAGTCAGCCCCCGCGCGACATATTCCTTGGGAAAAAGGCTGCGGGAATAGGCGAAGACAAGCGGCCCGAAGGCGCCAAAAAAGCCGAGCCCCGCCAGAAAGAACGGCAAAATGCCTCGCGGGATTTTGGTGAAGGTGAGGGCCAGCAGGAAGAGAAAAGTCACGCTGCTGCCGATCAGAATGGGCTTGCGGTAGCTTTTGAAGCGACGGTCGGACATACCCCAAAGGAAGGTTCCGAGCGCCGCCAAAGCGCCATTTGCCAGCAAAGTATTGCCGCGCTCGACCAGCTCCATCCCATAGATATCATGCAGCCAGGGCCCGCCCCAGAGCCCGAGAATGACCGAAGACGGGCCGACCGTGATGACCTGCATCGCCATGACCGGCGCGAAACCCGGCATGCGGATGACCTGCCCCAGCCCGGCGAAGGAGGACCGTAAAAGCTTGCCAATCTTGTCTTTTTTCCGGGGCTGACGGGGCGCTTCATCCTTCATCGAGAGCGCAATCGCCAGAAACACCACCAGCCCGGCAATCGCCGCCGCCCAGAAAACGCTGCGCCATCCGTAGGTTGCGGCCGCCGAGGCGAGCGGCGCGGTCGCGGCCAGCATCCCCACCATGCCGCCGCCCATCTGGATCCCGATCATCGTCGAGAACCGGCTCGGGGAAAAGCGATGGGCATAGACGGCGAGCGGCGCCATCAGAAAGCTGGAACAGCCCATGCCGATGATCAGCCGCCCGACCGCAAGCTGCACATAAGTTGTGCCGGTCGCGAAGACCGCGCAGCCCGCCAGCATGACCGCGAGCGAGCCCAAAATGACCCGCCTCGGGCCGAAAACATCGACCAGAACCCCAACCGGGATCTGGCAAAGCGCAAAGGAGAGAAAGAAGAAAGACACCAGCCGCGACAGCTCGGTCGCGTTCAGATCGAGCTCGCGCGAGACATCCGGCGCGATGACGCCGACCGAATTGCGCAGGAATGTGCTGAGCATATAGAGCAGCAGGCACGAGGCCACGAGATAGATTGTGCTGCGCGTCAACCCATCCGAGGGGCGCGCGTCCTCCTCTATATCTCCTTGAACTGTCATGGTTTTTAGAACTCCATGAGGCCCTTGGCCTCGTCCAGAATGAGCTCGCGCATCCGGTTGACGCTTGCCAGATTGAGCGTCTCGTCGCTTTGCGCGATCCAGAAGGGATCGCCCGCCGAGGTCCATTGATCTGCCAGCCCGACCAGTCGGCCCTCGCGCAGATAATCAAGGACGAGATAGCTCCAACCAAGAAACGGGCCATGACCCGCAAGTCCCGCCGAAACGACGATTCCATAATCGGTGAACGTGTGGCGCGGCCCTTCCTTCGGCAGCCGTCGCTTGGAATTCAGCGCCCATTGGCTCCAGGTCAGATAGGCGTGGCGCGGGTCGTTGAGATCGATCAGATCGACCGGCGAGAGATCGTCGAGCGGCGCCTCGGCGGACAATTTCGCGCGCACCTCGGGCGTGCAGACCGGCATGACCGACTGCTTGCAGATCCGCCAAGCCTTGCGGCCCGGGAAGCTGCCGGCGCCGCGCGTGAACCAGAGATCAACCATGTCGTGGATCTCTTCCTGGCTCATGTCGGTCGTCAGCACGCGCAGCTTGATCTCGGGCGCGGCCTCTTTGAACCGGGCGAGGCGCGGCATGATCCAATGGGTGGCAAATGAGGACGAGCAGAGCAGCGTCACCGTGTTCGGGTCATTGCGCGCGCGTCGGATCGCTCGGGCCGAGGCCAGAAGCGCCGACATGGTTTCCCGCACCTGCCCCAAGACGACGCGGCCCTCGAAGGTGAGGTCTGTCGCGCGTCCGCGCCGGAGGAAGAGCTTGATGCCCAATCGCTCCTCAAGCGTCTTGATCCGGTAGCTGATCGTCGGCTGCGTGACGTTCAGCTCTTCGGCGGCGGCGGTGAAGCTGCCAAGGCGGACGGCCGCGTCAAAGGCGATGAAGCCCGGGGCATAGAGGTCGAGTTCGCGCAGGTCATCCATAAACGATCTGTCTTCTTTCCATAAAGATGATTCGATTGAGCTATAACATATTTCGGCAGTCTAATAGATTTCGAATTCAGGTCTAGGAGATGTCGGCCGCAGGTGGCATCGCGAACCTGCTTGCGGCTGAGGGGCCGCGCCCGGCATTCTTCTCACTGCGGTAGCTCGGGTCGTGGCGACGTCGATCTGGGGTGTGACGGGCGCGCCGTCCGCCAAGCTCTTGTCCGCCCCGCCTCTCGTCCAAGGCTCATCGGCAAGCGACGCTTCCGGACCTCAAATGGTCGGTTCTGATGAAGTCATAACGAATTTCGATTTCGATATCCCCGCGCCCCTTCATAGGCTTTCCCAAGATCGGCTGGCAGGAGAGGACCCGCCCGCCACGGGGAGGAAACAGATGCAAAAGACCCTTATCGGGCTGGTGGCGATGGCCACCGGTGCAAGCCTGCTTATGCCTGCTGGCGCGATTGCACAGGACAAGCTGTCGATCATGAGCTTCGGCGGCGCCTATCAGGAGGCCGAGCGCAAAGCCGTCTTCGAGCCCTATACCGCCGAGACCGGCATCCGCATCATCGAGCAGGAATATGGCGGCGAGATCGCCAAGATCAAAGCGATGATCGAGGCCGGGAACACCACGCTCGATGTGGTCGATGTCGATGCGCCGACGCTGCGGCAGGGCTGCGACGAAGGAATTTTCGAGATGATCGACTGGCCGAAGATCGGGCCGGAAAGCGAATGGCTCGACGGCACGGCCTCGGAATGCGGGGTCGGCAATATCGTCTATTCGACGATTTTGGCCTATGACACCGAGAAGCTGACCGATGGGCCGAAAACCATCGCCGATCTCTTCGACACCCAGAAATTCCCCGGCAAACGCGGGCTGTGGAAGAACCCGGTCACCAACCTCGAATTCGCGCTCTTGGCCGAGGGCGTGCCGCCCGGCGAGGTCTACGAGACGCTGATGACGCCGGAAGGGCTCGACCGCGCTTTCGCGAAACTCGACACGATCAAGGGCGATATCCTGTGGTGGGAGGCGGGCGCACAAGCGGCCCAGCTTCTGGCCTCGAATGAGGTGGTGATGACCACCGCCTGGAACGGGCGCATCTATGATGCCAACCGCGAGGGCCGCAAATTCGCCATCGTCTGGGACAATCAGATCCTCGATTCGATGTTCTGGACCATTCCGAAAGGCGCCAAGAACATCGACGCCTCGATGGCGTTCATCCATTACGCGGTTGAACCGAAGGTGCTGGCGGCGACGACGAAATACATCCCCTACGGCCCGGTTCGCTCGACCGCCGTCGCTTTCGTCGCGCCCGAGGATGCCGCGAACCTGCCGACCAGCCCCGAGAATATGAAAAGCGCGCTCATGCTCGACAATGGGTTCTGGGGCGATCACGGCGAGGAAATCCGCCGCCGCTTCGTCAACTGGCTCGCGCAGTAAAGGGGGCGGTGGTGATGAATATGGCTGGCAGTTTCACCGAGGCGCACAGGGCCGGGGGGCAACCCCCCTCGGCTGCCCGCGACCGGGTCGAGTTCCGCGCGGTGCAGAAATCCTATGATGGGACCAATCTGGTCGTGCGCGATCTCAATCTTGCGGTGCGCGAGGGCGAGTTTCTGACGATGCTCGGGCCCTCGGGCTCGGGCAAGACCACGACGCTGATGATGCTCGCGGGCTTTGAGCGGCCGACGCTTGGCCAGATCTTGCTGGACGGCAAGCCGGTCGAGGCCTTGCCGCCCGAGCGGCGCAACATCGGCATGGTTTTCCAGAATTACGCGCTTTTCCCGCATATGACCGTGGACGAAAACATCGCTTTCCCGCTGCGCTATCGCGGCATCCGGGGCGAGGCCGCGCGTGAGCGGGTGCGCAAGGCCCGTGCGATGGTCCATCTCGACGCGATGGCGGACCGGCGTCCGGGGCAGCTCTCGGGCGGCCAGCAGCAGCGGGTCGCCTTGGCGCGCGCATTGGTCTTTGAACCAGCGCTCGTCTTGATGGACGAGCCTCTGGGCGCGCTCGACAAGCAGCTGCGCGAGCATATGCAGCGCGAGATCAAGCAGATCCAGACCGAGCTCGGCATCACCATGGTCTATGTCACCCATGACCAATCCGAGGCGCTGAACATGTCCGACCGCATTGCGGTGTTCCATGACGGCGTGATCCAGCAATTGGCTGATCCGGTGACGCTCTACACTCGCCCGGCCAATGCGTTCGTTGCCGGATTCATCGGGGAAAACAACCTGATCCCCTGCCAAAACGCCGAGCCGGGTCTGGTCATTTGTCCCGACGGCACAAGGCTGCGCGCGACCGGCGCGGTAGCCGGGACAGGTCGCAGCTATCTGAGCATCCGCCCCGAGCGGCTGCGCATTCTGCCCGCGCTCAGCGATGTCACCGCGAATGTCTTTGACGCGCGCCTGACCGAGATGGTGTTCCAAGGCGATCACGTCAGCCTGCGCGTCTCGGCCTTGGGGCAAACCGATCTCGCCCTGCGTGCCGATGCTGCCGATCTGCGCGGTCTCGCGCCGGGCGATGCGCTGCGTCTGAGCTGCCGGATCGAGGATTGCCTGATCGTCGGGGACGCACCATGACGCTCGCCGCCGATCTTCCCGCGCTCGCCCGCGCCGTCCGCCGGTCTGACCGGCCCGGACGGCGCACGGCTTTGTCGCTCTCGCTGCCGCTGACCGGCTTCTTGCTGGTCGCTTTCTTTCTGCCCATCGCCTTCCTGCTCGCCGCTGCGATCAAGAACCCCGAGACGCGTCAGGTTCTGCCCGAGACGCTGGTCGCGATGCAGGATTGGGACGGGGTAGGGCTGCCGCCCGACGCGGTCTTTGCCGCCTTTCACGACGATCTCGTCCGCGCGCAGGCCGAGCGCACCGCCGCCATGCTGGGCAAGCGCCTGAATTACGAGCTCTCGGGCAGTCGCAGCGCCGTGGTCGCCGCGAGCCGCCTTGCCGCCAAGACCCCGGCTGAGAGCTTCCGCGCCGAGCTGCTGCAATCGGCGCGGATCTGGACCGAGCCCGCGATTTGGCAGGTGATCCAGCGCAATGGCTCGGCGCAGACGTCCTATTATCTGCTGGCCGCGCTCGATCTGACGCGGGATGCCGAGGGCAAGATCACCCGCGCCGATCCCGATCAGGCGATCTTTCTGTCGGTGCTGGGCCGCACGCTTCTGATCGCGGGCATGGTCACGCTTGGCACCTTGCTGCTGGGTTATCCGGTCGCCTATGTGCTGACGCTGGCGCCGCGCAATGTCGCGAGCCTCATGCTGCTGATGGTGCTCTTGCCGCTCTGGACCTCGCTTTTGGTGCGCACGACGGCTTGGGTGGCGCTCTTGCAGACCGATGGGATCATGGGGTCTGATGCCGGAGAGTGCAGAATCCTACGCTAAGCGCTGAGAACCCGTTTCCCGTAATCGCGTAGATTGCCGTTCGGGTCGACATATCGGTAGAGTGTGACCGGTTTGACCCCCAATTCCTTACAGAGTTCTGAAACCGATGTGTCGCGGCTAGCCATTGCGGCCTGAGCCATGCGGACCTGCGCTTTCGTCAGCGCAAACTTTCTTCCTCCCTTTCGGCCGCGCGCGCGGGCGGCTTGGAGCCCCGCCATCGTGCGTTCGCGGATCAACTCGCTTTCAAATTCGGCAAGCGCAGCAAAGATGCCGAATGAAAGCCTTCCAGCCGCAGTCGTTGTGTCAATCTGCGCCCCTTGCCCGGTGAGAACTTTGAGGCCAACGCCACGCTCGGACAGCATGCTGACGGTTTTGACAAGGTGGTGGAGGCTGCGCCCCAAGCGGTCGAGCTTCCACACGATCAGCACATCCCCCTCACGCAATGCTTTGAGGCAGGCCTCCAGACCGGATCGGTCATCCTTCTTGCCGGACGCCAGATCTGAGTAGATCTGGTCCTCCTCGACGCCGGACGCGATCAATGCATCTCGTTGCAAGTCGAGGGACTGGCTGCCGTCAGCTTTCGAAACCCGCGCATAGCCGATCAGCATGTTTCACAAACGTTCGTTTGAGGTGTTCTGGAAAGCGGCGCGCTTTCGGCCATCCGAACAATTCCTTATTCAATATCTTAATCATCAATACGCAAACCATATGTAGAAAGCAAAAGAAATATGGCGCATCGTACTATCCTCACCGAGCGTCAGCGCTCAGTACTTTTTGATCTTCCGATCGATGAAACGGCGATGTTGCGCCACTACATCCTTGCGGACGACGATCTGGAAATCATCCGCGCCCGCCGCCGCCCCCACAATCGTTTTGGGTTTGCTCTCCAGCTTTGCGCATTGCGCTATCCCGGTCGGTTGTTGACCCCGGGCGAGGTCATTCCAATGGAGATCACGCGCTTCCTGGCTGCACAGCTTGGGCTGAAGTCAGACGATCTGGCTGGATATGCAAGCCGCGAAGAAACGCGTCATGAACATCTGGCGGCCCTGCGGGATCTCTATAGCTACAAGATGTTCACTGGCCGAGGATCGCGCGACCTGAAGGCCTGGCTGGAGAGAACAGCCGAAACTGCCCGGTCGAACGAGGACTTGGCGCGGCGTTTCGTGGAACAATGCCGGGCGACCCAGACCATTCTCCCAGGGATCACGGTTATCGAACGCCTTTGCGCGGATGCACTCGTTGCTGCAGAGCGACGGATCGACGCTCGGATTGCCGACCGGCTGGATGATGAGATGTGCAGCCGACTTGACGCCTTGCTGACGGAAATGGCGGACGGTTCTGTCACCCGCTTTGTCTGGCTGCGCCAGTTTGAGGTGGGCCAGAACTCGGCCGACATGAACCGGCTGCTCGGCCGGTTGGAATTCTTGCAGACCATGGCCGTGGACCGAACCGTCCTGTCGGGTGTGCCGCCCCACCGTATCGCGCGCCTCCGACGGCAAGGTGAACGTTACTTCGCCGGAGATCTGCGGGATATCTCCGGCGACCGCCGCCTTGCCATCCTCGCGGTCTGCGCTCTGGAATGGCGCAGTGCCATTGCCGATGCCGTGGTCGAAAGCCATGACCGGATTGTGGGGAAGACGTGGCGCGAGGCGAAACGCGTATGCGATGCTCGGGCAGATGACGCCAAGGCTGCTTTGAAAGACACCTTGCAGGGCTTCTCAAATTTTGGATCAGCTCTGCTGGAAGCACATGAAGATCAGGCCTCCCTGATCGAGGCCATTCAAAACGCCGGAGGCTGGTCATCGCTGAGGGGGCTTGTTTCCACCGCCGCCCAACTGACCGACACATTGGCGGCTGATCCACTGGCACATGTTGTTCACGGGTATCATCGCTTCCGACGCTATGCGCCGCGCATGCTCCGGGCGCTCGATATTCAGGCGGCCCCGGTGGCCGAACCGTTGCTTGCCGCCGCCGACATCGTCGCGGGTACGGAAACGACAACTACCCGGCCACTGACCTTTCTGCGCCGGGCTTCGAAATGGCATCGACACTTGAATCACGACGATGGGAACCGGCTTTGGGAGGTGGCGGTCCTGTGCCACCTACGCGACGCATTCCGTGCCGGCGACATCTGGCTCGCACATTCCCGCCGGTATGGTGATCTCAAGGACGCGCTGGTTCCGACGGAAGTTGCCAGGGCCACGCCAAAACTGGCCATGCCGTTTGAACCGGAGCTCTGGCTCGCGGATCGAAAATCTCGCCTAGCAGATGGCTTGGAACGACTGGCCCGCGCCGCCAGGGCGGGTGCCATTCCGGGAGGTTCTATCGAAGATGGCGTGCTCAAGATCGACCGTCTGACGGCCGCTGTCCCCGAAGAGGCCGATGCCATGGTGCTCGATCTCTACAACCGCCTGCCAGAGATCAGGATCACAGACCTCCTGCTCGAAGTGGATGACGAGATCGGCTTTACCGAGGCCTTCACCCATCTGCGCACCGGCGTTCCATGCAAAGACAGGGTCGGCATGTTGAACGTGCTGCTGGCTGAGGGGCTGAACCTTGGCCTCAGCAAAATGGCTGGGGCCACGAACACCCATGATTATTTCCAGCTCTCGCGCTTGTCGCGCTGGCATGTGGAAAGCGAGGCGATGGCACGCGCCTTGGCCATGGTGATCGAAGGTCAATCTGCCTTGCCGATGGCCCGGTTTTGGGGCGCAGGGCAGACCGCTTCGAGCGACGGGCAATTCTTCCCGACCACGCGCCAGGGCGAGGCGATGAACCTGATCAACGCCAAATACGGCCATGAACCCGGTCTGAAAGCCTATACCCATGTCTCTGACCAGTTCGGCCCTTTCGCCACCCAGACCATCCCGGCCACGGTGAACGAGGCCCCTTACATCCTGGACGGCCTGTTGATGACAGACGCAGGTCAGAAAATCCGCGAACAGTATGCCGACACGGGCGGCTTTACCGACCACGTCTTCGCCGTCACTGCCCTTCTGGGCTTTCAGTTCATCCCCCGCATCCGGGATCTGCCATCCAAGCGCCTCTACCTCTTCAATCCGGCATCCTGCCCGAAAGAATTGAAGGGGTTGATCGGCGGCAAGGTCAGGGAACCTGTCATCAGCTCGAACTGGCCCGACATCCTACGCGCAGCGGCCACCATGGTGGCGGGCGCGATGCCGCCAAGCCAACTCTTGCGAAAATTCGCTGCATATCCCCGACAGCATGAACTTGCGGTCGCATTGCGCGAAATCGGCCGGATCGAACGGACGCTGTTCATCATCGATTGGCTGCTGGATGCCGACATGCAACGCCGTGCCCAAATCGGCCTGAATAAGGGCGAAGCGCATCATGCGCTGAAAAACGCCCTGCGCATAGGGCGCCAAGGTGAAATCCGTGATCGAACAGCCCAAGGCCAGCACTTCCGAATGGCCGGGCTGAACCTCCTCGCCGCCATCATCATTTACTGGAACACCAGACATCTCGGTCACGCTGTCGATAGTCGCCGCAGTGATGGTTTGGACTGCTCAGCAAACCTTCTGGCGCATATTTCACCCCTCGGGTGGGCGCACATCCTTCTCACCGGTGAATACAGGTGGCCCAAAAGATGACCAAACGGCCTTAGCGTAGGATTCTGCACTCTCCGGCATCAGACCCCATCATCAATGATCTGCTGCTCTTTCTGGGTCTGACCAGCGAGCGGTTGCAGCTGATCTTCACCCGGCTTGGCACGGTGACGGCGATGATCCATATCCAGCTGCCCTTCACCATCCTGCCGATCTACAGCGTCATGCGCGCGGTCAATCCCAGCCATCTGCGCGCGGCGCGCTCGTTGGGGGCGGGGCCCTTCGCGGCCTTCTGGCGCGTCTATGCGCCCCAGACTTTGCCGGGTGTCGTCGCGGGGTGCCTGATGACCTTCATCCTCTCGCTTGGCTATTATATCACGCCCGCGCTGGTCGGGGGGCCGAATGAT
Source organism: Paracoccus aminophilus JCM 7686 (assembly GCF_000444995.1). Taxonomy (NCBI): domain Bacteria; kingdom Pseudomonadati; phylum Pseudomonadota; class Alphaproteobacteria; order Rhodobacterales; family Paracoccaceae; genus Paracoccus; species Paracoccus aminophilus. Next base: position 63,826 of record NC_022042.1, read on the forward strand.
CAGATGGTCTCGAACCTGATCTCGATCTACATCAACCGCGAGCTGAACTGGGGTATGGCCGCCGCGCTTGGCGTCGTCCTGCTGTCGGTCACGCTGGCCATTTACCTGCTCTTCCTGCGCCTTGTCGGGGCAGAGCGCATTCGTCTGGGGTGACGATCATGTGGCTTCCTTCCTATGCAACCCCGGCCGAGCGCATCGGCCGGACCCTGATCGTCCTGACCGCCGTGCTGGTCTTGCTGTTTCTGGTCCTGCCGCTCTTCGTGGTCGTGCCCTTGTCGCTCTCGCATGACCCGTTCTTCAGCTTCCCGATCGAGCAATATTCGCTGCGCTGGTATCGCGATTTCTTCGCCAATGAGCGTTGGCTGACCTCGATTGCAAACAGCCTTGTCGTGGCAAGCGCGACCACGGTGCTGGCGACTACGCTTGGCACTTTGGCGGCGCTTGGTCTGTCGCGGCCGGATTTTCCGGCGCGGCGGCTGGTCATGGCGCTGCTGATTTCGCCGATGATCGTGCCGGTGGTGATCGTCGCGGTCGGGGCTTATCTCTTCTTCGGCAAGCTCGGCCTCACCGATACGAAACCGGGGCTGATCTTGGCCCATACCGCGCTTGCGACGCCCTTCGTGGTGATTACCGTGACGGCGGTGCTCTCGACCTATGACAGCAATCTGTCACGGGCGGCGCGCAGCCTTGGCGCCTCGCCGGTCTCGACCTTCTTTCGTGTGACCTTGCCTGCGATCCTGCCCGGCATGGTCTCGGGCGCGATCTTCGCCTTTGCGACCTCGTTTGACGAGGTGGTGATCGCGCTTTTCCTGACCGGTGCCGAGCAGCGCACGCTGCCCGTCCAAATGTTCTCGGGCATCCGCGACCAGATCAACCCGACGATAATGGTGGCGGCGACGATGCTGCTGGTTCTCTCGACCTTGCTCTTTGTCCTCGTCATCTTGCTGACGCGGAAGCGGAAAGGCTAAATCCGAGCTGGCCGGGACCGAGGTTCTGGCCAGCTCGATCCAGACCGCGTTATGCGGCGCCGACATGCTCGACGAACATATCGGCAAAGCGCGCGGCAAAGCTGCGGGTGGCGGGGCGAGCACGCTCGTTCACGTAGATCCCCACCACCGCGTCATCGAGCCTTGGCAGCCCGGCCTCGGGCCCCGGTTTCTCCACCTTGTCGGAAATCACCCGCTCTGCCAGCACGCTGATGCCAAAGCCATTGGCAATCGCGGTTTCCAGACAGGATTGGCTGGGGCTGGAATAGACCAGTTCGAAACTGCGGCCCGAGCGTTGCAGCGCGCTCATCATGCTGCGCCGGTAGATGCAGCCCTCGGGGAAGCTGACGATGCGCAAGGGATCGCCGAACCCCTCCTCCGGTGCGGGGCCAGAGACCCAAGCGAGCTTCTCACGCCAGGTCATGAAAGGATTTTCCGCCGGGCCGTCATTCGTCATCGCCACCACGATATCGAACTGACCGTCCCGCAGCCCCTTGAGCAGCACATGCGAGAGATCGCACACCACCTCGAAGGTAAAGCCCGCCTGCTCATCCGTCAGCCCCGCCATCAGCTTCGGCATGAAGTGGTCGGCGTAATCGCTGGGGATCCCGAGCCGCAGCTTGCCGCGTTTGTCACGACGCGAGATCCGCAGCATCATCTCATCGTTCAACAGCAGGATGCGGCGGGCATAGCTTGCGACCACCTCGCCCTCCTCGCTGAGATAGACGCCCCCCGCCTCTTTCACATCGCGGCTGAAAAGCTGCACGCCCAGCAGATCCTGCAACCGCTTGATCTGCGCGGAAATCGTCGGCTGGGTCTTGCCCAGACGATCGCCGGCGCGGGTATAGCCCTTCACGTCGATGATGGTGACGAAGGTTCTAAGCAGATCGGTCGGAATGCTGCGCATCTTGGCTCGCTTCAGGATGTGGAAACGGCCCTGCGGGGGATTTCCGCAGGGCCTTTGGATCATGGCCTTCCCTAAGGTTAACTTAAGGCGGCTCAGGCCGGGATAATGTTGTGTTCCGGCCCGAAGGGGAAGCCGGTGATATTCTTGGCCCCCTCATCCGAAAGGATGAGAATGTCATGCTCGCGGTAGCCGCCCGCGCCGGGTTTGCCCTCGGGGATCGAGAGCATCGGCTCCATCGAGACGACCATGCCGGGTTGCAGGACGGTGTTGACGTCCTCGCGCAGCTCGACCCCGCCTTCGCGCCCGTAATAGTGGCACATCACGCCGAAGGAATGGCCATAGCCGAAAGAGCGGTATTTCAGCAGGCCATGCTCGCGATAGATCTCGTTCAGCTCATTGGCGACATCGCCGCAGCGCGCGCCGGGTTTCAGCAGTTCGAGCCCGCGGCGATGGACCTGCGTGTTGATCTCCCAGATGCGCAGATGCTCGTCACTGGCGTGATCGAGAAACATCGTGCGTTCGAGCGCGGTGTAATAGCCCGCGATCATCGGAAAGCAGTTCATCGACAGGATGTCGCCCTTTTGCAGGCGGCGCGAGGTCACCGGGTTATGCGCGCCATCCGTGTTGATGCCCGACTGGAACCAGACCCAGCTGTCCATCAGCTCGGCATGGGGATAGGTCTGAGCGATATGGCGCACCATCGCCTGCGTCCCGGCGAGTGCGAGATCATATTCCGGCACGCCCTCGGCGATCAGCGCACGGATGGCCGCGCCGCCGACATCGGCCGTGCGCGCGCCTTCGGTGATGATCGCGATTTCCTCGGCGGATTTGATCGTGCGCATCCACATGACCGGCTGGCCGATGTCAATGAACTCGACGCCCGGGAAGGCATCTGCCAGCAGCGCGCGGGTTTCGAGCGTGACATGGTCGAACTCGATCCCGATGCGGCGCGCACCGCGCAGAAGCCGCTGGATGCCGTGGAAATAGCTGCCACGCTGCCAGTCGGTATAGGTCAGGTTGTCGCCAAAGGTGCGGCGGTAGGGCTGGCCCGCATCGACGCCCGCCGAGAGGCTCGTCGCCTTGTCATGCGTCACGACGAAGGCATAGCGGCGCGCGAAAGAGCAATAGATGAAATCGGCAAAATAATTGATGTTGTGATAAGAGGTCAGCAGGGTCGCATCGAGGTTCAGATCGACCAGGATCTGGCGCAGCCCGTCCATGCGACGCTGCATCTCGGGCGCGCTGAACGTGCCTTGGACCCGCTCGCCATTGTGCATTTCCTGAAGCCGGGGCAGCTCGCTGGCCTGTATTTCCGCATTCATCGTGATCTCTCCTGCATCGCGCCCGCTCAGGGCGTCTCAGCCGATTTAAGAGCGGCGCGGCACGGCTGAGAAATAGAAATGGCACATGATGTGATAGATGCGAAACGTGTCGCGGTGGGGCCTGCGGGCAGGGGAGCCAGAGGGAAGGGGCGGGATGCGATGGCAAACCCCCGCTGTGCAGTCGGAGCCGCGGATCGGCGGCAGGCTTGATAAATCCCGGGGTTCTGCATATTAGTTGTGCAATACAACCGAATCGAGAGCTCTGAAAATGACCTCTGCAGCCATGATCGACGCCGTTCGAGAAGCCTCCCGACATCTCGTCAGAGAGCTTGGCTTCATGGGCGGGGATTTCGCGGGCACCGATCTTTCGCCCTCTGCCGTTCATGCGCTGATCGAAATAGAGCGGAAGGCCATAACCGCCCGCGACCTTGCGTCGCTACTCAGGCTCGAAAAATCGAGTGTCAGCCGCATGTTGCGCAAGCTCGTTGAAGCCGGGTATGTGGCCGAGACGGCAGGCGCGGAGGATGGGCGCACGAAGCGGCTTTCGTTAACGCCGCAGGGCGAGGAGCAGGTGTCAAAGATACATGCTTTTGCGCGGGCACAGGTTTCCGAGGCACTCGCCCGCCTTCAGCCCGATGCAGGCCGGACCGTTCTGGAAGGGCTTTCGCTGTATTCGTCCGCGCTTAAGGGGTCTCCTGCCCGTGGCGACGAAGCCGACCCGTTCGAGATCCTGCCCGGCTATCAGACGGGCGTGATCGCAAGCATCACCCAGATGCATGCGCAGTATTACGCGCGAACTTCCGGATTCGGACGCGTTTTCGAGACGGTGGTTGCCGGAGGTCTGGCCGAGTTCGTCTCGCGTCTGGATCATCCGCGAAATGCACTTTGGACGGTGAGGAAGAACGATCAAATCTGTGGATCGATTGCCATTGACGGCGAAGACATGGGCGGCGACACCGCGCATCTTCGCTGGTTCATCGTCGATGACGCGATCCGAGGTGCGGGAATCGGGGGCAGATTGCTGGCGACCGCGCTGGCGTTTGTTGATGCGCAGGGTTTCAAAGAGACCCAGCTCTGGACGTTTAGCGGCCTCTCCGCCGCACGGCATCTTTATGAGGCACATGGCTTCCTGTTGGTCGAGGAAAGGGCCGGGAGCCAATGGGGAACGGAAGTCACGGAACAGCGCTTTGCCCGTCCTGCCAGGAGCCCGGAATGACCGGCTATTGCGCCGAACCCGATCTGGCCGCCGTGCCGCATTCTCTCTTCATTTAACGATACGGCCAAAGCCTCTTAGCTCAACCAGCCGGTGAAGCGCCGCTCGCCTTCAGGGCTGAAGCTGATGATGCGAGACTCGGGCAATCGCCGCGCCCAGGCTTGCGCGAGCAACTGGTCCAAGATGGCGCGACCCAATCGCCCGGCCAGATGCTGGCGCCGCTGGCTCCAGTCGAGGCAGCCGCGGCAGAGCGGGCGATTGCTTGGCGGCAGGGTCTCGAGATCCAGACCGATCTCGCCCAGCTTGCCCCGGCCGCGCTCGGTCACGGTCAGATCCTCCGCCAACCAGTGATCCGCCTGCATCCGCTCGAACAGCCGAACGCCCATTTCGCCCGCCAGATGATCGTAACAAATGCGGGCCTTGCGCAGCGCCGGATCGCGCGGCCCGGTGCGCAAAGGCGGCACGGCATCGCTGGAAAACACCATCAGGGCTTCCAGCAGAGCCCCAACATGGGGACCGGCCAAACGAAAATAGCGATGCCGCCCTTGCGCCTCGACGGTCAGGACTTCGCCATCCACCAGCTTGGCAAGGTGAGAGCTGGCGGTCTGCTTGGTGATCCCGCCGAGCCCGGCCAGTTCGGTCGCGGTCAAGGCGCGCCCATCCATCAGCGCGATCAGCATCGCGCTGCGCGCGGGATCCGCAACAAGAGCCGCCACACGGGCAATATCAGGGCCTTCTCTCATAGTTCGATCCTAACCGAACCATGCGCCGCCTCCAACCGGCTAAGTGGGGCGTCAGAACGAAAGGCAAAACCCCATGATTACCTGCGTCATCACCTATGATATCGACCCGAACCGGCGCGAGCTCTTCGCGCAATATGCGCGCAACTGGGGCGCCTGCATCCCGCGATGTGGGGCCGATCTGATCGGCTATTTCGCCCCGCATGAAGGATCGACCTCGACCGCTTACGGGATCTACTCGCTGCCGTCGCTCGCGGATTATGAGGCCTATCGCGCCCGTCTGGCCGAAGACCCGCTCGGGCGCGAAAACTACGACTTCGCCCGACGCGAAAGCTTCATTCGCCGCGAGAGCCGTTTGTTTGTGAAACTCGCCTCGGCGCCGCATGGCGAACGCGCATGATCGCCGTGATTTTCGAAGCCTGGGTTCCGGGCGAGGCGCAGGCCGAATATCTCGATCTGGCGGCCGAATTGCGCCCGCTTCTGGCAGATCTCGACGGGTTCATCTCGATCGAGCGGTTTCAAAGTCTGGCCACTCCCGGCAAGGTCCTGTCGCTGTCCTTCTGGCGCGACGAGGCCGCCATCACCGCTTGGCGCAATCTGCCCGAGCATCGGCAGGTGCAGGCCGCAGGCCGAGATCGCGTCTTTGCCGATTACCGTTTGCGCATTGCGGCGGTGACGCGGGATTACGGCAAGACCGCCCGCGACGAAGCGCCGGCCGACAGCCTTGCCGGACGGACCGCGCCGGAAGGTGGCTCTGACAGCGGCACGCGCCCCACGGGTGCCCGATGAGCGATATGTCCCTAACCGCTTTCGTCCTGATTCTCGCGACCTTTTTCGCGGCCGGGACGGTCAAGGGGGTAACCGGCATGGGGCTGCCCACGGTCGCCATGGGCGTTCTCGGCGCGCTCATCTCGCCCTTGGCCGCCGCGAGCCTGCTGATCGTGCCCTCCTTCGTCACCAATCTCTGGCAGCTTCTGGCGGGCCCCGCCCTCGGTCCCGTCCTGCACCGGCTCTGGCCGATGATGGTGGCAATCTGCGCGGGCACTGCGCTTGGCGCGGCTTTGCTTGCGGGCAGCGACACCGAGGCGGCGAGCACGCTTCTGGGGGCCGCGCTGGTCATTTATGCCGGATACGGCCTCCTCGCGCGGCCGCTCTCGGTTCCCTCCCGGCTTGAGCCGATGCTCTCGCCCCTCATCGGTGGATTGACCGGCATGGTGAGCGGCGCCACCGGCGTCTTCGTCATCCCCGCCGTGCCCTATTTGCAGGCGCTAGATCTGTCGAGGAACGATCTCGTTCAGGCGCTCGGGCTGTCCTTCACGGTTTCCACCGTGGCGCTCGCGCTTGCACTTGGGGCGCATGGGGCGTTTTCGGCTGGGACGATGGGGCTGTCGCTGCTTGCGGTTGGACCTGCGTTGATCGGGATGTGGGTGGGCCAGAAACTGCGCAATCGCATCTCGCTCGCGACATTCCGGCGAATGTTTCTCTGGTTTCTGTTGCTGCTGGGGGCAGAGATGGCATTGCGAGCTGTGCTGTAGCGGCGATCGTTCCGCTGTCTGAAGCGGGGCGAGAGGGGGCAGACGGACGGGATGGACCACGAAGCGGTAGGGAGGCCTGTGGTCGGTCTCGTCCGCATCGAAGAGCCTGATCCCGAGCATGGGGATTTGGGTGGGTCCTCAGAAATAGGACTCACCGTTGCGAAATATAATAGTCGAGTAATCAGCATTATGTCACGAAAGACTCAAGTCGCGCGATTCCGGTTCAAGATGGAAAAGGTCGCGTCTCCTGACTGCGGCGCAAACTCGTTGCAGTGATACTCGCGCCCCATAAACGCGCGTGCCAAACCACGACCGCGATGAAGCCTTGGGGGCTCTATGCCAGATGTCCCCGGCGACCAGAGAGCCGTCCGGCAAGGCCTCACCCCAAATCGAACCGCTTCAGCCTCATCCGAGCTGATCCCCGCAGCCGTTAATCGACGCTCTCATAGCTGATGAATTCTAGCAATGTGCCGTCAGGGTCGCGGAAATAGACGCTCATGCCGAAGCCCTTCGCACCCAGACGGCGAACCGGGCCAAGCTCGATCGCGACATTCTGCTCGGCGAGATGGTTTGCCGCTTCGGCCACCGGGCCGCTCCACTCAAAGCACAGGTCAGACCCGCCGGGAGGAACCGGGATGGAGGCGATCGGAGTGGGCGTGAGGCCCGGGCCGTGAAGGTTCAGCTGATTGTCGCCGAACCGATAGACGAAGCCCGCCTTGTTTGGGATCACCTCGGCGAACAGCACATTCGCGTAAAAGGCGTTGGACCTTGCCCAGTCGGAGACATGGACAACGCAGTGGTCGAACCGAACTTTACTCATCTTGGATGCTCCTTACCTTCTGCGTTGCATCTTATCGCAGGATTTATTGTCGTCAATTAAAATACGATTGTTGACAATCGATGTCGAATCGTCGTTACACTATGCGAGATTGGTGAATGAGGAACCAGCAATGGCGACGTTAAGGAATTTCTTGAGCCAAGATCTGCTCGACTCTCTCTGTCAGTTCGGCTCCGCGACGATCCATGAGGCGCAAGGGCAAACCGGCGCTTTGAACAGTGCAATCAAGCCGATTGACCCTGTCCTGAAGCTTGCCGGGCGCGCGCTGACGGTCGACGCCCGTCCGGGGGATAATCTCGTCATCCATTATGCGCTGTCGAAGGCGCAGCCGGGCGATGTGCTGGTGGTGGACGCAAAGGCCTTTGTGGACGCCGGCCCCTGGGGCGACATCCTCACGCTGGCGGCGCAGAAAGCCGGGATCGCGGGTCTGGTGATCGACGGGGCCGTGCGGGATGCCGAAGCCATCATCGAGATGGGTTTTCCTGTCTTTTCCCGTGGCCTCAGCATCAAGGGCACCAACAAGTATCAGCCGGGGCGCGTGAATGTGCCGGTCGTCTGCGGCGGCGTCCTTGTGAACCCCGGCGACATCGTCGTGGGCGACCGTGATGGCGTGGTCGCCATTCCCGCCGACAGGCTTGATGCGGTGATGGCCGCCTCGAAACAGCGCGTCGCGGCAGAAGATGACTATCGCGATCAGATCAATGCGGGGCGCTCGACGATCGAGCTGCTCAAGCTCAGCGACATTCTCGCCCGTCACGAGATGCGCTAAGGCGAAGGAGGCCCGGCAATGACCAAACCCGCGCAGCCACTCACGGATATCGCCGAGGCGCTGGCGCTTGGTGAGACCACCAGCCGACAGTTGGTCGAGACGGCTTTGGCGCTGGCCGCGCGGGATCGCCGGGCCTTCAGCGACCTTTACGCCGAAGCCGCCCTTGTCGCGGCGGATGAGGCCGATGCGCGCAGGCGCAATGGCGCGCCGAAGTCAAAGCTCGACGGCATCCCGGTCACGGTCAAGGACAATATGGATCTCGCCGGAGAGGTCACGCGGGCGGGGTCGAAAGTCCTTGAAACCCAGCCCGCTGCGACGCGTGACGCGACCGTGGTCCAGCGCCTGCGTCAGACGGGGGCGGTCATCCTCGGCCGGACCTTCATGCCCGAGCTTGCGCTGGCATCCATCGGCACCAGCCTGCACCACGCGGCGCCGCCGAATGCGCTGGACAATGCCCGCGTGCCCGGCGGATCGAGTAGCGGCGCGGCGATCTCGGTCGGTCGGGGCATCGTGCCTGCGGCGGTCGGCACGGATACCGGGGGCTCTGTGACCCTGCCCGCCGCCGTCAACGGGCTGGTGGGCTACAAACCGACCGCGCGCCTGCTGCCCCGGGACGGCGTGGTCCCGCTGTCGCGCCATCTCGACACGGTGGGGGTGATCTCGCGCTCGGTCAGCAGCTGTCGCCTTCTCGCGGGGGCGATGAGCGATCGCGAGCGCGCCGACTGGCTGGCGCGTCCCTCTTTGCCGGTCGAAGAATTGCGGTTCTGCGTTCCAACCAACTATGTGCTTGCCGATCTCGACCCGAAGGTTGCCGAGGCCTTCGACCTCGCCCTTTCCCTTCTGCGGCAGGCCGGAATTCAGGTCGAGCAGATTACCCTCCCCGAGCTGGACCGCATTCCGCAGATCTATGAGGGCGGCGGTTTTGCCATGCCCGAAATCGCCGCTTGGCTGGGTCGGCGGGGCCTTCTGGACCGAGAGGACGATTACGATCCGCGCATGATGAACCGCATTCGCGAGGGCGCGCAGATTTCGGCGGTCGCGATGCTCGACAGTCTGGCCTTGCGCGAGGAGCTGGTGACCTCTGCGCGCCAGAGGTTGGCGGGTTGGGACGGGATGCTGATGCCCACGACGCCCATCGTCGCGCCACGCTTCAGCGAGGTGCAGGAGGATGCCGATTATCGCCGCCTTAACATGCGGCTGATGCGCAATTCGCGCGTGGCCAATATCCTTGATCTTTGCGCGGTTTCGCTGCCGATTCCGGCGGGCGATCCGACCTTGGGCTTGGGCCTTCTGGTCGCGGCACCTGCCTGGGCGGACCCGGCCTTGCTTGAGGCCTGCGCGCGGATCGAAGCGATTTTCGGACAAGCCGATCCCGGGGAGGCAGCCATCTCCGCCCTGCCCGCGCGGGCCCTCTGCGGATCCCTCTGAATGTTGACGAGCTTGGCCTTGCGTGGATGGCGCCTATGATTACAATAAAATCAGGATTGCTGACAAAACTTCTGATGCAGGGGACGAATGAGATGACGGAAAAACCGGGAGATGGATCGCTGACGGGTGGCGTGCGCGAAGAGCTGACCCGGCTTATCCTCAGCGGAGAATTTCAGCCCGGCGACCGCCTGAACGAGCTGTCGCTGACCCAAAGGCTTGGGGTCAGCCGGGGCATTATCCGCGAGGCCGTGCGCTCGCTGGAACATGCCCGCCTTGTCGAGATCATCCCCAATCGCGGCGTCGTCGTCCGCACGGTTGATGTGCCCGATGCGCTTGAGCTTTACGAGGTGCGCGCGGCGCTGGCGATGGCGGCTGGGCGGCTGGCTGCGATCCGCGCCAGCAAAGAGCAGCTTGATGCCCTCAGCGCGCTGCATGCCAAGATGGTCGCCGCCACCGAGGCCAATGATATCCCAAGCTATACCGCGGCCAACCACGCCTTTCACGACGCGATCTTCACCGCCGCCTCGAACAGTCGGCTGAAAGAGCACGATCTGAGCGTGCGCAACGAGATGCAGCTTTACATCCGCCGGGGCGCTTTGGGACACGCCCAGCTCAAGGCCTCCAATCTCGAACATGGTCGCATTCTCGCGGCGCTGATCGCCTCTGATTCCGAAGGCGCGGCCCGCGAATTCGAACAGCATATCGCCAACGGAAAGCAGCGTATGCTGGAAAACCTGCGAAGCGCCCAAGCGTTACGCGCCGGCTGACGCCCGGCATCTGAACCTTTCGACCTGACTATCATTGCGCGCGCCCCGAGACTGGCCTCGGGGCCGATGATGCAGGCTATTGCCTGCACATTGCGACGCGCCAACCCCACTCATGAGGTCATGTGATGACTGTCGCGACTGCCAATCTCTCTCCCATTCCCGCGCCCTCCTGGTCGCTGTCGCAGCGGCTGGGGGCGGTGAAACCTTCTCCCAGCATGGCGATGGCGCGGCTCGCCTCGGAAATGAAGGCGCAGGGCCAGGAGGTGCTGAACCTCGCGCAGGGAGAGCCGGATTTCGACACGCCCGCCAATATTGTCGAGGCCGCGCACCGCGCCATCGACCGGGGCGAGACCCGTTATACCACCGTGGACGGCACGCCCGCGCTCAAGAAGGCGATTGTCGAGAAGTTCAAACGCGAGAACGATCTTGCCTTCACGCCCGCGCAGATCTCGGTCGGGACCGGGGGCAAACAGGTGATCTTCAACGCTTTTGCCGCCACGCTTGATGCGGGCGATGAGGTCGTCATCCCCGCGCCTTATTGGGTGTCTTATCCCGATATGGTGGCGCTTTGTGACGGGGTTCCGGTGGTCGTGCCGACGCGCGAGGAAGACGCCTTCAAGCTGCACCCCGAGGCGCTTGACGCAGCGATCACGCCTCGGACGAAATGGCTGGTGCTGAATTCGCCCTCGAACCCGACCGGCTCGGTCTATAGCGCGGACGAGCTGGCCGCGCTGGCGCGGGTCATGCGCAAACATCCGCATGTCCTGATCCTTTGCGACGATATCTATGAACACCTCGTTTATTCGGGCGATCGGTTCATGTCGCTGCTGCAGGTCGATCCGAGCCTCGGCGACCGGGTTCTGATCGTCAACGGCGTCTCCAAGGCCTATGCGATGACCGGCTGGCGCATCGGATATGGCGCGGGACCGCAGGCGCTGATCGCGGCCATGGCCACGGTGCAATCGCAATCGACCTCGAACCCCTCCTCGGTCAGCCAAGCTGCGGCGATCGAGGCGCTGAACGGCACGCAAGGCTTCATTGCCGAGCACAATCTGGTCTTCCGCGACCGGCGCGATGCGGTGGTGGCGCGCCTGAACGAGATCGCCGGGCTGCGCTGCATCTGCCCCGACGGCGCCTTCTATGTCTACCCGTCCTGCGAGGGGCTGATCGGCCGCAAGACACCCGATGGCCGCACGATCAACACCGACGAGGATTTCGTCGCCTATCTGCTGCGCGATCATGGTGTGGCGGCGGTCCATGGCGGCGCTTACGGGCTCAGCCCCTATTTCCGGCTGTCCTACGCGACCTCGATGGAGATCCTTAACGACGCCTGCAACCGCATCGCCGCCGCCTGTCAGGAGCTTCGCTGATGGATGCGCAAATGATCCGAACCGTCCCCGCCTTCGAGCGGATGGGCGAGGAAAATGCCTTTGCCGTTCTGGCTCGCGCGACGGCGCTGCAACAGCAGGGCAAAGAGATCTTCAACCTCGGCATTGGCCAACCCGACTTCCAGACGCCGCCGCATGTCGTCGAGGCCGCGATCAAGGCTTTGCGCGACGGCCATCACGGCTATACGCCCGCGAATGGCCTCGTTGCCACGCGCGAGGCGGTGGTGCGGCGCACGCTGACCATGACCGGGGTCGAGGTCTCGCCCGAGGCGGTGATGATCCTGCCCGGCGGCAAGCCGACCATGTTCGCCGCCATTTTGATGTTTGGCGAGCCGGGCGCGGAGATCCTCTATCCCGATCCCGGCTTTCCGATCTACCGCTCGCTGATCGAATTCGTCGGCGCAAAGCCCGTGCCGGTGCCCATGCTCGAGGCCAATGGCTTCGCTTTCTCCGCCGAGCAGACGCTGAGCCTGATCACGCCGCGCACGCGCCTGCTCATCGTCAATTCGCCCGCCAATCCGACCGGCGGCGTCACACCCCGGGCCGAGATCGAAAAGCTGGTGCGCGGTCTCGAGGCCTTCCCGCATGTCGCGGTTCTGTCCGATGAGATCTATGACACGCTGACCTATGACGGCGAAAAGCATTGCTCGCTTCTCGAGTTCCCCGAGATCCGCGACCGGCTGATCGTGCTGAACGGCTGGTCAAAGACCTGGGCGATGACCGGCTGGCGGATGGGCTGGTCGATCTGGCCCACGGGCGCCACGGGTGGTCACCTTTACGACAAGGTGCGCAAGCTCGCGGTCAATTGCTGGTCCTGCGTCAATGCCCCCAGCCAATTTGCCGGGATTGCCGCGATCGACGGGCCGCAAGACGCGGTCGAAAAGATGCACGCGGCCTTTGATCGCCGCCGCAAGCTGGTGGTGGAGGGTCTGAACGCGCTTCCCGGCGTCTCCTGCGTCGTGCCGAAGGGGGCGTTTTATGCCTTCCCCAATGTCTCGGCGACCGGCTGGCAGGCCAAGCCGCTGGCCAATGCCTTGCTTGACGAAGAGGGCATTGCGCTGATCAGCGGCCCCGATTTCGGCGTGCTCGGAGAGGGGTATTTGCGCCTCTCCTATGCCAATTCGGAAGCGGTTATTCTGGAAGCACTCGCGCGCATGAAGCGGTTTCTTTCGCGGTAGCACCGGCATGGACGACCTGCCTTTCCTCTCTGCCTCCGAGGCGCGGTTGCTGATGGCCTCGCGCGCCCTCTCGGCTGTGGAATATGTGCAGGCCCTGCTTGACCGGATTGCGCGCTACAACGGACAACTGGCCGCCTTCATCGAGGTCTATGCCGATGAGGCCCTGACCGAGGCCGCGCGCGTCGATGCGCGGCGCGCGGCAGGGCAGGCGTTGCCGCCACTCGCGGGCATTCCCTTTGCGATCAAAGACTTGTTAGATGTGGCGGGCAAGCGGACCACGGCGCAGTCTCGCGCCAGTTCGCCCCTGCCTGCGACCGCCGACGCCATGGTGGTGCGTCAGTTGCGGGCGGCGGGGGCGATCCTTCTGGGCAAGCTTACGCTGGAGGAATGGGGTATCGGCTCGCCGCTGGACGACCTGCCATGGCCGCCCGCGCGCAATCCTTGGGACCGGCAGCGCAGCCCTGGAGGCTCGTCAAGCGGCTCGGCTGTCGCGCTGGCGGCGGGGTTGGTGCCGCTTGCTCTTGGGACCGATTCGGCGGGATCGGTGCGTGGTCCCGCAGCCCTTTGCGGTGTCATCGGGATGAAAGCCGGGCGCGGGCGCATCAGCCGGGCGGGCGCGGTGGCCCTGTCGCGCAGCCTCGATCATATCGGCCCCATGGCGCGGACGGCGCGCGATTGCCGCCTGCTCTATCAGGCGCTGGTGCCGGTCTCACCCTGCCCGGATGCGAGGCCTCTAACGGGCCTGCGGATCGCCTTGCCCGATGAGGTTTTGGTGCCCGATCTGTGCTCTGCCGACACGGCTATGGCGTTGCAGGAAACCTGCCGCGTTCTGGTCACGCTCGGGGCACGCAGGGTGGCAATCCGGCCCCCGGATTTCCCGAGCTTTTACGATGACGTGCTGACCGTCCTGCACGCAGAGGCCTTTCGTCATCACCGCAAACGCCTTGCGATGACGCCCGAGGCCTTCGGTCGCCGCGCCCGCCAAGACCTGCTTCGCGGCCAAGGGATTAGCGGCACGGACTATGCCGCAGCGCTGGCTGCTGGCCGCCGCCTGAGCGACGCGCTGACGCGGATGTTTGCGGGCTGCGACATCCTTGTGACGCCGGTGGTCAACGGACCAGCCGCGCCCATCCACGACGAGGCTGCGCTGCGGCGCGCCGGGCGCGGCGTGATGCGCGCGGTCTTCAATCTCAGCGGCAACCCGGTGCTGGCGCTTTGCGCGGGGTTTTCGCCAGAGGGCCTGCCACTGGCCGCGCAATTCGTCGGCCCCATGGGCAGCGAGCCGCTGTTGCTCGATGTGGCCGAGGCTTTTCAGGCCGCGACGGGCTGGCATCGCCGTCATCCCACGCTCTGACGAGCGGTCCACAGACGTCCCCAGAATTTGTTGACAAACGCGGGGGGAATCAGTCTTAGTGAACTTATTGCTGACAATCGATGTATGTTTGCATAAAACATATACAAGATTGATGAATAATCTTAGGGAGGTTGCACATGATCAAAGGAAGCTGGTTCGCCGCGCTGGGTTTGGCGCTGCCGTTCATGTCCGCTTTACCGGCCCATGCCGGTCCGACGCTCGATGCCGTCAAACAGCGCGGAGAGCTTAAATGCGGGGTCAATACCGGCTCGGCGGGCTTTGCCGCGCCGGACAAGAACGGGGTTTGGCGCGGCATGGATGTCGATTTTTGCCGAGTGATCGCCGCCGCCGTGCTGGGGGATGCCAGCAAGGTCCAATTCGTGCCGGTCTCCCCGGAAACCCGCTTTCCGACGCTGCAGGCGGGCGAAATCGACGTGCTGATCCGCCAGACCTCGACCACGCTGTCGCGCGATTCCTCGCTGGGTCTGCTGTTCGAGCCGCCGATTTTCTACGATGGACAGGGCGTTCTGGTCTCGGCCGCCTCTGGCATCACCTCGGCCAAAGAGCTCGACGGCGCCTCGATCTGTGTGCAGCCCGGCAGCACCACCGAGCTCAATGTGCAGGATTATTTCCAGAAGAACGGCATGGAGTTCAAGCCGGTGGTGATCGAGAGCCTCGATCAGGTGACCAATACCTTCTTTGCAGGGCGCTGCGATGCCCTGACCAGCGACCGCTCTGATTTGGCCTCGGCGCGCTCGATCGCGGTCAATCGCGATGATTATGTCCTGCTGCCCGAGGTGCTGTCGAAAGAGCCGCTCGCGCCGGTGGTGCGTCAGGGCGACGACCAGTGGTTCCTGATCGTGAAATGGGCGATCTACGCAACCTTTGTCGGCGAGGAAAAACAGCTCGGCCGCGAGACGATCGACGCTGCTGCGACGAGCAGCACCGATCCCGAAGTGGCGCGCTTCCTTGGCAAGGATCCGGGCGTCTTTGCGGGCCTCGGCCTCAAGCCCGACTGGGCCTATCAGATCATCAAGCAGGTCGGCAATTACGGCGAAATCTATAACGCCAATGTCGGCCCCTCGACGGCGCTTGGCCTCGAGCGCGGGCTCAACCGCATGTGGACCGAAGGCGGCCTGCTCTACGCCCCGCCCTTCCGCTGAGACCGGCCATCCACCTCATTGCCCCTGCTGCGGCAGGGGCCGTCCTCTCAAAATCGGGCAGGTGCACATGTTTTTGCGCGGCAGATCACGTTCCTTTCTCTATCAAGGTGTTTTCGCACTGGTTTTGCTGCTCTGCGGCGGTGCGCTCGCCAGATTGATTTATGATAACCTTCACAGCGGCGGCGGCTTCGGCGTGCTGGCGCGACCGGCGAACTTCAATTTCGGCGAATCCGTGCTGCCGACCGGGCCGGGCGACAGCTATGGCCGCGCCCTGCTGATCGCCTTCGCGAATACGCTCTGGGTCAGCTTCAATGCCTGCATTCTTGCGACGCTTCTGGGCATTGGCGTCGCGGTGGCGGGACGCTCGCGGCTGGTGTTGCTGCGCCGGGTGACCGCGGCTTACATCGAGGCGTTTCGCAACACGCCGCTGCTCCTGCAACTGCTGCTCTGGTATACGGTACTACAAGCCTTGCCGCCGGTGCGGCAGGCCTTTGAATTCGGCAGCGTCTTCATCAGCCAGCGCGGCATCGCCCTTCCGGCCCTTTCCATCGACCGGCTCGGGCTTGGCCTGCTGGCCGCAACCGTGGTGCTTTGGATTATCGCCCGGCGCATCCCCGCGCTTTGCGCCCATGTGACACAGCGGCGCGGGGTCGATCTTCTGGCTGTGGCGAGCATCGTCGCCGTGGTGCTGACCCGCGCGACGATCACCAGCCCCGAACTGTCCGGGTTCAACTTCCGGGGCGGCTGGCGCATCAGCCCGGAATTCCTCGCCATGGTGATCGGCATCACCCTTTATGCCGCCGCCTTCATCTCCGAGATCGTGCGCAGCGGCATCGAGGCCGTGCCGAAAGGCCAATGGGAAGCCTCTTTCGCGCTGGGGCTTGGCCGCCTGCGCGCCATGCGGCTGGTCATTCTGCCTCAAGCCACCCGCGTCGCCATTCCGCCCTTGGTCAGCGAATATGCGGGCATCGTCAAGAATTCGAGCCTCGCCGTGGCGATCGGCTATCCCGACCTGATCTGGGCAAGCAATACCGCGATCACCCAGACCGGCCAGCCGATCCAGATCATTGCCGTGGTCATGGCGCTCTATCTCTCGGTCAGCGCGATGATCTCTCTTGGCCTCAACCTCTTCAACCGCAGGATAACGAAGCGCTATGTCTAGTGATACTGTAGTCAAGGATCGCCAGCCGCCATTCCGCTCTGCGCCGGCAGGTGAGGCCCCCCCGCGACATTGGCTCAGCCTCGAGCTGGTCGGAAACGTCCTTGTCGCGAGCGTCTTGCTGCTCTGCCTGCTGCCGCTTTGGAACTGGGGCGTGCGGGATGCGGTCTGGACCGGAGACCAAGCCGCCTGCCAGCAAGCTGGCGCGGGCGCGTGCTGGGCCTATGTCGCTCAAAAATCCCGCTTCTTCCTGCTGGGCTTTTACCCCGCCGAGCAGCAATGGCGGCCCGTTCTGGGCAGTCTGGTGATCCTCGCGCTGGTCGGTGCCAGCGTCACGCCACGCTTCTGGCGACCCGCGCTTCTGGGCGCCTGGCTCGCGGGTGTCGTGGTCTTTTTCTGGCTGATGGCGGGCGGGCTTGGCCTGCCGATGGTCTCGAGCAATCTGTGGAGCGGCCTGCCCGTCACCCTGATGCTGACCGCCTTCGCGCTGGCCTTCGGCTTTCCTCTGGGCGCCCTTCTGGCCCTTGGCCGCAGCTCGGATTTCCCGCTGATCCGCATCGCCTGCACTGTCTGGATCGAGACCATTCGCGGCCTGCCCTTCATCTCGATCCTGTTCATGGCCAATATCCTGCTGCCGCTGTTCCTGCCCGCAGGCGTCGATATCGACAAGCTGTTGCGCGTGCAGTTGGCCTTCATCCTGCTCGCCTCGGCCTATATCGCCGAAGTGGTGCGCGGCGGGCTTCAGTCCATCCCGAAGGGCCAGCGCGAAGCGGCGGCGGCGCTTGGTCTGGGCTATTGGCGCTGCACTCTGCTGGTCGTTTTGCCTCAGGCGCTTCGGTTGGTGATCCCGTCTCTGGTCAACACCTCGATCGCCTTTCTCAAGGATACGTCGCTCATCGTGGTCATCGGCCTCTTCGATCTGCTCGGTACGGTCAAGGCCGCCAATTCTGACAGCGCTTGGCTTGGCCACGCCACGGAAGGTTATCTCACCGCAACCGTCATCTACTTCCTCCTGTGCTTTTCGCTGAGCCGGTTCGGCACGCGCCTCGAGCGGCGCAACGCTCGCCTTGGCCGCAGCACGAAACCGGCGGCAGACCCCGCCTGAACATCATCGGCCTACAGTGGCCAGAACGGAGTGTGTCATGTCCGACGCCCAGCTCGCCGCCCTTGCGGCAGATCCCGCCCTTTCCCCTGCACCTCAAACCGCCATTTCCATTTCCGGCCTCGGGAAATGGTATGGTGCCTACCACGCCTTGCGAAACATCGACCTTGAAGTGCGGCGCGGCGAGCGCATCGTCCTATGCGGCCCGTCCGGGTCGGGTAAATCGACGCTCATCCGCTGCATCAACCGCCTTGAAAAGCACGACGAGGGCCGGATCATCGTCGATGGGGTCGAGCTGTCCGAGGATCTGCGCAAGATCGACGAGGTTCGGCGCGATGTCGGCATGGTCTTCCAGCACTTCAACCTCTTCCCCCATCTGACCATTCTCGAAAACTGCACGCTCGCGCCGATCTGGGTCCGCAAGATGGACCGCCGCGAGGCAGAGGCGACCGCGATGCATTTCCTTGAACGCGTGCGCATCCCCGATCAGGCACATAAATATCCGGGCCAGCTCTCTGGCGGTCAGCAGCAGCGCGTGGCGATCGCGCGCTCCCTGTGCATGAGCCCGCGGATCATGCTGTTTGACGAGCCGACCTCGGCGCTGGATCCCGAGATGATCAAGGAGGTGCTCGATACGATGGTCGGCCTCGCCGAAGAGGGCATGACGATGCTTTGCGTCACCCATGAAATGGGCTTTGCCAAAGAGGTCGCCAATCGCGTCCTGTTCATGGATCGCGGAGAGATCGTCGAAAGCAGCGCGCCGGAAGATTTCTTCGACAACCCCCGGCACGAGCGCACGCGGCTGTTTCTGTCACAGATCCTTTGATGATCCGACGCAGAGGCGTTGCCATCCGCATTGAAAAACTTGCAAGCAACGTGGCCTCTGGCTAGGTCGAGGGAACCCTCGCACGCCCGCCTCTGCGCGACGCCAGCTTCGGGCTTCTCCGTGAGGTCTTTATGCTTGGCTGCGTCAATCCCGCCCCATCATGCGTTCTGCCCTGCCCCGTGATCCGGCAAGGCCACGCGAGGTTTCTTTAACCATGACGGGCGCTCCGGATCTTGTCAGGCAGCTGCATCGCGGTGAAGGCTCGCGGCTCCTGCGCTTCTTCCGCCGGGGGCTCGCCTCGCCTCAGGATGCAGCCGATGCGGTGCAGGAAACCTTCCTGCGCATGCTGCGCGCGCCGCGCCCCGACGAGATCGCCGATCCTCAGGCCTATCTTTACGCGGTGGCGCGTTCGGTCGCGATCGAGGCCGGGCGCCGGACCCATCTCGAGCGCGCGATGATCGCCGATCTCCCCGATGCCGTGGACCAGATTGCCAGCGATGCCCCCGAGATCGAGCGCCGCATTGCCGCGAAACAGGAGCTGGTTCTGATGGCCCGCGCCATCCGGGGCCTGCCAAGGCGATGCCAGCAGGTCTTCATCCTCAGCCGGCTGCACGGCCAGTCGAATGGACAGATCGCCCTCAGCCTCGGGATCTCGCGCAATATGGTCGAAAAACACATCATGCGCGCGCTGCTGACCTGCCGCGCGCTCCGATGGGAGCTCGCGGGCGGATGAGCATTGACGAGGAAGCCGCTCTTTGGGTCGCGCGTCTGCAATCCTCGGATGCCACCAATGCCGACCGCGCGGCCTTTGCCAAATGGCAGGACTCCGATCCGCGCCATGCGGCGGCCTATGCGGAACTTCGCGCGCTTTGGGGCAATCTGGCCGAGATCCGGATCAAATCGCCGCGCAAGCGCCGGGTGCAGGCCACAGGCGCTGTTCTGGTCGTCGCTCTGGCTTTGCTGTTTGGGCCCGAGCTCGCCCTTCGCCTGCGCGCGGATGCCACGGCGCCGGTCGGGCAAGTGGTCCATATGACCCTGCCCGATGGCAGCCGTCTTGATCTCGACAGCGGCGCGGCGGTGGTCCTCGATTTTGACGGGCACAAGCGGCAGGTGCAAGTTCTGCGCGGCACGGTCTTTGCCGAGGTCGTCCCGGACACCCAGCGCCCATTTCTGATCCAGGCCGACGCGCTGACCGCAAAAGCTGTCGGGACGCGGTACGGCACCAGCGAAACCGGCGTGATCGTCACCGAAGGCACTGTCGAAGTCAGCACGACTGCCGAAACCCTGACCCTTCACGCCGGAGAGGCCGCCGATCTTGAGGACAACCACCTCAGCGCGCGGACCGCTGACGCCGATGCCGTGGCTTGGCGGGACGGGCAGTTGGTCTTTTCCAGCCGCCCTCTCTCGCAGGTCTTGGAGGTGCTCGCGCGCTATCGCCATGGTCGCATTCTGCTTTTGAACGATAGGGCGGCGGGCAGGCCCGTTTCCGGGGTCTTTGACCTCACCGACACGGATGCCGCCCTGACCGCCCTTGCGGATAGCCTCGGGTTAAGCGTCACACGCCTGCCGGGTCTGACGCTTTTGCGGTGAAAATTTTCGCTTCGGCGTCAGGAGGCCGCGTGGATCGCACTCTTTCTTATCAAGGGAATAAAAATCCGGGATAGGGACGACCAGATGAACCTCGCAAGACGAACGAGACTGATGCTGACCGGCGCGGCTTTGGGTTGCGCGTCACTGACGCCAATCACCACCGCTCCGGCTTGGGCGCAAACCGCGACGATCAATGTCCCTGCCGGGCCGCTTGAACCCGCGCTTCTCGCGCTTGGGCGGCAGGCCGGGCTGACGCTCGCCTACGACAGCAACCTGACAGCCGGGCGCCGGACCACGGGTGCGCAGGGTGCGCTTTCGCCCAGAGAGGCGTTGGCCAGCGTGCTGTCTGGCACCGGGCTTTCCTATGCTTTCACTGGCCCGCGCATGGTGCGCCTCTCGGCACCCGTCGCGGCGGTTCAGGCCGCATCTGACAATGCGATTACGCTTGATACGGTTTACCTGAGCCAGAACAACGGGGTGAGCGAGGAGAGCGGACTTTATGCCTATGATGCCCCGACAAGCTCGGCCACGGGGCTTGGTCTGACCATCCGCGAAACCCCGCAATCGGTCAGCGTCGTGACCAATCAGCGCATGGTCGATGCTGGCGACATCATCTTGAAGGACACGCTGAACCAAACGCCGGGCGTCAATACGGCCTCGCGCTGGGGCGATGCTCATTGGGGCTTTTACGCGCGCGGCAGCGAGATCTCGAACCTGCAATTCGACGGGCTCAGCCAGCCTGCGGCCTCTTGGGGACAAGAGAGTGCGCCCGATGATATGGTGATCTACGACCGGGTCGAGGTCGTGCGCGGCGCGACCGGCTTGATGGAAGGGCCGGGCAATCCTTCGGCCTCGATCAATCTCGTGCGCAAACGGCCCTTGGCCGAGGCCCGCAACAGCCTTGATCTGCGCGCCTCTGATTATGGCCGTGCCAGCGTGACCCTGGACAGCTCGCAACCGCTGAACGAAAGCGGCTCGGTGCGCGGGCGTGTCGTGGCCTATGGTCGGACCGGCGACACTTGGCGCGATGCTCAATCGCAGAAATCCGCGATGATTTACGGCGCGCTCGACATTGATCTGACCCCAACGACGACCTTGGGTTTTGGCCTCAGCCATCAGAAGGACCGGATCGATGGCTATGCTTGGGGCGGTTTGTGGGTGCGGCCCGATGGCGGGTCTTATGACTTCCGCCCAAGCGACAATTCGGCGGCGGCGTGGGAGTATCTGTCGCGGCGCCAGACCGTTGCCTCTGTCGATCTGACCCATCGCTTCGACAATGGCTGGAACCTGCGCCTCGGCGGTCGAATTGCCGATTCCGACCGCGAATGGCAGGCGAGCGCCGCCTCATGGCAGGATCCGACGCATCTGGTGCGCAGCGGCACCTCTTCCGACGGTGGCGAGCGGACCGCGACCTTCGGCGCGCGCGCCAATGGCACGGTCCAGCTGTTTGGCCGCGAGCATGAGCTTGCCTTCGGCGCGGACTGGGCGCGGCTGAAAACCCGGATCACCGATACCGGGGCTTACGAGCTCCCCATTGCGAACCCCTCGCGCCCCAATCCCTGGGAGCATCCGCGTCCCGGCAACAATGGTATCATCGGCTGGACCGCTTCGGACACCGCGACGCAATGGGGCGTTTTCGCCTCGGGCCGCGTCGCGCTGGCTGACAAGTGGCATCTGATCGCGGGCGGCAGGCTTGCGTGGTATGATTACAGCAACAAGATGGGCGATCCCGCCAGCACCTCCGGCTTCAGCACCAAGGCCGAGCCAATCCCTTATGTCGGGCTGGTTTACGACATCGCCCCCGATACGACGCTCTATGGCAGCTATACCGGGATTTTCCGCCCGCTGTCCGAGCGCAATCAGCAAGGCGCCCAGCTCTCGCCCGCGACCGGCTCGAATGCCGAGCTTGGCCTGAAGTCGAGCCTTCTGGATGACGGCCTGCTGGTCTCGGCTGCGCTCTTTCAGACCCGCATGGACGGGCTGCCGGAAGCCGTCGAGCCCTCGAGCCTGTGCGCACAGCCCGCAGTCGGCTGTTCCCGCGCGGCAGAAACCGTCACCACCCGCGGCCTCGATTTCGAGCTGAGCGGCGCGATCCGCGAAGGGTGGAACATCTCCTTCGGCTATACCTATGCCGATGCTGCCTATTCGAAAGGCGCGCGCGAGGGGCGGCGGTTCAATACGGTGACGGTGCCGCGCCATCTGATCAAGCTGAACACGACCTATGCGTTCAAGGATGGGCTGGAGGGGCTGACGGTCGGCGGCTCGATTCAGGCTCAAAGCGACACCTATTCCGAAGGCACCGCCGTCATGGGCAATCGCGTGCGGCAGAGCCAAGGCGGATATGCCGTGGTCGATGTCATGGCGCGCTATCAGCTGAATGGCGAAACCGCCGTGCAGCTGAACGTCGACAACCTCTTTGATCGTACCTATCTGACCGGGCTTGGCGTCGGCTGGCCGAACAGCTTCTACGGCCAGCCGAGGACGGTGTCGCTTTCGTTGCGCAAGACCTTCTGATTGGCACCCGCATTCGCGAAGCGCCGTCGGCACTTACCCGGCAGCCCTTGCGGCGGCCTTTCCGGTCGCGCCTGCTGGGTTTGAACCCGTGACGGCGGGCGCGTCGCGTAGGCGCAGGTTGTCCGAGGAGATCCTGCCCGACGGGGATCTCAAGATGCGTCAGGAGATCTGCCGCCATATCGCCAGGGCGGCACCTCTTCGCAGGCCGAGGATATCATCGTCACCGGTTCGGCCATTCAGGCCTATAACCAGTGCCTCGATGCGTTCACTCGCCCCGGCGGCGTGGTTCTGGTCGAGCAGCCCTCCTATTTCCCGATACTGGCCATCCTGCGCCGCCGCGCCCTGCAGGTGGTCGATATCCATTCGGACCCCGTGACCGGAATCGACTCCGGTGCTTTCCGCGCGCTTCTTGAGACCCACCCCATCCGCGTCGCCCTGCTGATGACCACCAATCACTTTCCGACCGGCGTCACCTATTCTCCCGCACAGATGGAAAAGCTGGTCAGCATCGCCGCCGCCCGAGACGTCATTATCGTCGAGAACGACATGTTCGGCGATCTGAGCTATGACGACGCCTCCCGCATCACGCTCAAGCATTTCGATGCCAGTGACAATGTCGTCCAGATCGGCAGCTTCGAATTCACCCTGCCCCCTGAATATGGCTATGGCTGGATCGCCTGCGGGCGCCACAAGCGCCAATTGCTGGTGACGCATTACATGAATGGTCACCGCCTGCGCGATGGCTTCATCCAACGCGGAATTGCCGATTATCTCGCCGGGCGCAGCTATGACCGCCTGCTGCGCAAGCTGAACCAAAAGCTAGGCGACCGGATGCGGCAGGGCATCGCGATCCTGTCGCAGCACCTGCCCGCCGATTGCCGCCCCCGTCAGCCAGCGGGCGGCTTCATGTGTTGGCTGGAGCTTCCGTCCTCGACCAACATGGCCCAGCTTTCGGGCGCGCTCTTCGAGGCAGGGATCAGCGTGCTGCCTGGACCCCTTTTTTCGCTTGGTGACCAAAAGGGAAATTACGCCGCGCTGAATTTTTCATTCCCGTGGACCGAGCAGAACCTGAACAAAATCGAGCAATTGGCCCGAATTATCACTCGGGGAGAGCCCTAAGGCACATCTCCCCCGGCCTACTGCGCCTCGGGCACCAGCATCATCCCGGCTTTCACAACGGCCTGCCGGTCAAAGCTGAAAATCGCCTCGCAGCCCTGATCCCGGGCGGCGAGCGCAATCATCTGATCGGAAAAACCCGCGCCGCCCTGACGGTAACGCTCTACGGCAAGCCCGACCCGGTCAGCCGCCTCGATCAGCAACTCCTGCGCAGCGAGCAGACCGTCGAGCGCCCCGGCAATATCCTGACGCGACAGGTGATAGGCCCGCTCCAAAACCCAGACGAGCTCGATCACGACCTCGCGGCACAGATAGCCCGGACGCTCTTCGCTCAGACCAGCAATCAGCGCCGCCGCCTGCGCGAATTGTTGCGGATCATCTTGCGTCAGAAAGCGCACAAGGACATTCGTATCCAGAGCAATCACGCGTCACGCGCGCCCGCTGCGATGGCCCGCTCCATCTCGTCCAGCGAGACCGGCCGCTGCCCCTCACGCCGCAACAGCCCCGCAAGATCCGCGACCGAGCGCGTCCGCATCAGCCGCACCTGCCCGTCATCCAAAATGACATAGCGCAGCCGATCGCCAGGCGCCAAAGCCAAGGCCTGCCGCACCGATTTGGGCAAGGTCGTCTGACCTTTGACCGTTATCGTCGATTCCGACATGGTATCACCAATGCGTTTTCTAAAACTCCCTTACATATAGCCATTCCAGCTTACCCTCACAAGCCCCCCACGACGCCGCGCCATTTGCCCGCGCAAGACCGGCCCGATCACGACCAAGCGTTGCGCTTTCTTCATCATCCAAATACCCAAAAACGCCGCAATCCCCGCTGATCTCAGCACTTTCTCGGCCACCAGTCTCCACCAATCTCAAGCGCAATTCGCCCAAGGGAAAACTTCGCCATCTTTCACGCGAATTTTGGAAATTTAATCCCCGTCTCTTCGGGGAATTCGGCTTGACCGGAGTGATCCCGGCGCGTCATTTGCATGGACCCGGATTGTGCCATTCGCCTGCTTTTACAGGGCCGGGAAGACCACAATTCCTGACATGATGACGCGCTGACCGGCGGTGAAGGGCCGGAGGAAGTAGAGAGAAGATGAGCCTGGTAGACCGCCTCGATCAATCCGGCCCGGTGACGGATCCTGAACTCGCCGGAATTGTTGCCCGTCTGAATGAGGCCGAGGGGCGCTTGACCAATATGAAGGCGACGCTTCTGCATTCGCTGCCCGCGCTCGAAGCATTCGAGGGCTGGAAAGCGGTGAAATCCGCCGTGCGCGATCTGGTCGGAGACCACGGTGTTGCGGTTTATTCTCACGCGATTTCAACGCGTTCTGGCTGCCTGTTGTGCTCTGCCTATTTCCGCCGTTTGCTCATCTCGGAAGGAATAGAGCCCGACGCTTGGGAGCCTTTGGGCGATGATGCTTTGCTCGTCGATCTCGGCGCGGTGATTGCCGAAGCGGGGCGGATCAATGCCGATCTCGCGGCCAGATTGCGCGCGCGTTTCGATCAGGCCGCGATTGTCAATCTGACCGCCTATGGCGCGACGATGCTCGCGACCAATGCGTTCAATACCGCCCTTGGCGTGGCGGTTGATGATTATCTTCAGCCTTATCAATAAGAAAAAGCGGGGCATCCATTGCCCCGCCGTTTCGCGCCTTAAAGGCTATCCAAAGCGCGCTCGAGATCGTCGAGAATATCATCGACATTTTCCAGCCCGACCGACAGCCGCAAAAGCCCATCCGAAATCCCATGCTTTTCGCGCTCTTCCGCGCTGTAAATCGCATGGGTCATCGAGGCCGGATGCTGGATCAGAGTTTCCGCATCGCCAAGGCTGACCGCGCGGGTTACCAGCTCCAGCCGGTTCATCAGCGCCATGCCTTCGGCCATCCCCCCGTCGAGCTCGAACGAGATCAGCCCGCCAAAGCCCGACATCTGCCGCTTGGCGATCTCATGCTCGGCGAAGCTTTCGAGCCCCGGATAAGAGACCGACGCGACCTTGGCGTGGCCTTCAAGCAGCCGCGCAACCTTCATCGCCGACGACGAATGACGCTCGACCCGCAGTTCCAGCGTCTTCAGCCCGCGCAAAAGCAGGAAGCAGTTGAAGGGCGACAGCGTCGCGCCCGTCACCCAGCGCAGCCCGGTCTGACGGACCTTTTGCAGCGTCTCGGCGCGGCCAACGACCAGACCGGCCAGCACATCACCATGCCCGCCGATATATTTCGTCGCCGAATGCAGCACGATATCCGCGCCATGTTCGAGCGGGCGCTGCAGGATCGGCGTGGCGAAGGTGTTGTCAACGACGACCTCGGCGCCATGGGCATGGGCGATCGCAGCAACCGCGGCAATGTCGATCACCCGCAGGTTCGGGTTCGCGGGGGTCTCGAAATAGACGAGCTTCGTCTTCGGGCCAAGCGCCGCTTCCAATGTCTCGGGCCGGGTGAAATCGGCCAGTTTCACCGAGATCCCCCAACGCGGCAGCGCCTGCGTGAAATAGGCATAGGCATTGCCGTAGAGCGTATGGTCGATCACGACCTCGTCGCCCGCATCCAGAAGCGAGAGCATCGTGCCCGAAATCGCGGCCATGCCCGAGCCCAAAGCAATCGCGGTCTCGCCGCCCTCAAGGCTCGCGATGCGCTCTTCGAGAATGGTCTGGGTCGGGTTCTTGGTCCGCCCGTAGATATAGCCCTTACGCTCACCCCGGAAGAGCTCGGAGCCCTGCTCGGCCGTCTCGAAAGCATAGGTCGAGGTCATGTAGATCGGCGGCGTCAGCGCGCCGTTTTCGGTCGCGGGATCATAGCCCAGATGGATCGCGCGGGTCGAAAGGCCGGGCTGGCGGTTGCGGCGGGAGGTCTCGGTCATCTTATCCTCGATCGGCTTTGGCAGGCGGGCGCGACATGCGCGGGCAAGCCTTTGAATCTGTGTCATTTCGCCCCGTCGGGCGGGCCGCCTACCTAGAATGGCCCCATCAGGTCCACCGGGCAGTTGGCGGCGAATTTCCTGAGCAATGCCTAGCATTCTCGGGCAAAAAGTGTCAATAAAAGGAACTGAATATCATTATTAGGAACAAATTTTCTCGCGTTCCGGGAGGTGGCAGGGGTGATCTGCCACCCGAGCCCGCCACAAGAGAAGAATCACGAAAGATCCGACGGAAGCGATTCGCCGTGATCGATCCGAATGAAGGCAAAGGACCGCCCTGATCGCGGGCGGCGATTGGATGAACCCATGACGACTTATGATGCCGTGATCATCGGCGGCGGCCATAACGGCCTTGTCTGCGGCGCCTATCTGGCGAAGGCGGGCCAAAAGGTGCTGGTGCTCGAACGCCGCGCGCTGATCGGGGGCGCCTGCGTGACCGAGGAGCTTTGGCCGGGCTATCACGTCTCGACCGCCTCGCATATGCTGGGGATGATGCAGCCGCGCGTGGTCGTGGATCTCGAGCTTGAAAAATTCGGCTATGGCGCGATTGCGACGCCGCCGGGCGTGCATCTGATCGAGGGGGTCGGTCCGGTCGTGTTGTGGCAGGATGCGGCGAAACTACAGGCCGAATTCGCGCGATTCTCCAAGCGCGACGCCGAGAATTATCCGAAGTTTCAGGCCCATCTCGCCAAGGTCGCGCCGCATTTCCAACGGCTTTTGTGGCAAGTTCCGCCCGATCCGGCCAAGCCCGGATTGCGGTCCCTGGTGGGGCTGGCGCGCACCGCGCTTGCCAATCGCGGGCTGCTTCCGGCCTTCCATGATGTGACCGATCTCATCACCATGTCGGCCTGGGATTATCTCGCGCGCTGGTTCGAAAGCCCCGAGGTTCTGGCGATCCTTGGCTATTATCCGGCGGCGGCGGCGGGGCAATCGAACTCGATCCATGATCCGGGCACGGCTTATTTCCTGCTGCGCAACCACCTGCGCGAGCCGGGTTTCGGCCCCGCGGGCGGCACGGGGCTCGCGCGCGGCGGCATGGGCTCGGTCACGCAGGCGATCGCGGCCTCGGGGCGACGCTATGGCCTTGAAATCCGCGAGAATGCCGAGGTCGAGGAGGTGCTGATCGAAGGCGCGCGCGCCAGTGGTGTGCGGCTGATCGGCGGCGAGATCATTCGCGCCCGCAGCGTGATCTCGAATGCCGCGACCCAGCATCTTTTCGGCGATCTCGTGCCCGAAAGCGCCGCGCCCGAGCCCTTCCGGCGCGAGGTGACGGCGATCCACAGCCAATCCACCGCCTTCAAGATCCATCTCGCCGTCGATACCCCGCCCCCCTTCACCGGGCTGCGCGAGGCGGGCTATCCCCATGACGCGCCGGTGCAGGTCACGCTGGCACCCAGCCTCGACTATATCGAGCGCGCCTATCACGAGATGAAGCTCGGCGAGCTGTCGTCGCGCCCCTATATGACCGTGCAATGTCCGACGCTGATCGACCCGTCGCTCGCGCCCAAGGGCAAACATCTGCTCTCGCTTTACGGCGGCCATGTCCCGCCTGCGGCCAAGGGCGAGCGGCGTGGCGAGAACTTCCGCGAAGCGCTGTTTCAGCGCGTGCTCGACACGATTTCCGCCCATGCGCCGGGCTGGGATCGGGTCTGGCATCACCGCCAGATCCTGCTCGCAGAGGATTACGAAGAGATCTTTCGCCTGCCCGGCGGCAGCCCCCATCACGGCGATCTGACGCCGGATCAGCTGTTCTTCCGCCGTCCGATCCGGGGCTTTGCCGATTACCGCACCCCGGTGGCGGGGCTCTATCTGTGCGGGGCGTCCGCCCATCCCGGCGGCGGGGTCACCGGCGTTCCGGGCTATAATGCGGCGCGGGTCGTCGGGCGCGATCTCGGTGCGCGGCTGTGATTTTTGGGGCGGACTGAGACGGCCCGCCCGTCAGCCTTCAGGCGGGAAAGCCCAGATCGGTCTCGATCAGCGAGACCGCGCGGGCCAAGGCGTCGTGATAGCGCTCGGGGTCGGACAGGCTCATGCGCTCGACCGGACCGGCGACGCCGACCGCGCCGATGACCTTGTTCGAGGGCGTCTTGATCGCGCGCGCAAACGAGGTCACGCCGAGGCGATATTCGCCGCTGGTCGTCGCATAGCCGCGCGCCCGGACATCGGCCAATTGCGCCTGCAATTCGGGCAGCGAGCCCACGGTGTTTTCGGTGAATTTCTGGATCATTTCGCCGACGCCCAAAAGCTCCTCATGCGGCAGCCAGGCCAGCATCGCCTTGCCAGAGCTGGTGCAGAAGGCCGGTTCGCGCTCGCCATTCGAGACATAGGTCCGCACCGCATGGGGCCCGTCGACCTTGTCGATGTAAAGCACCTGCCCCTGATCGAAGACCGACAGATGCGCGGTCTCTTCGGTGTCTTGCGACAGCTGCGCCAGATGGCGGCCCGCGACCGTCGGCAGGCTCAGCCGGTCATAGACCCGCCGCCCCATTTCCCATTGCCGCAAGGTCGGGCGATAGGTGCGCGTGGCCGCGTCGCGGGTGACATAGCCGCAGGCTTCAAGCGTCTGCAAAAGCCGGTGCGCATTGCTTTTCGAGATACCGCATTCATTGGCCAAAGCCGTGAGATTACAAAGCTCTGGGTTCTGCGCCATCGCTTCCAAGACGCGCAGACCTTTGACGACCGTTGTTTCCACCCTTTGCCTCATCCTCGTTCGGTAATTCCACTATATGGAACTATTTTCAGGATTTTGGCAAGGCCTCCGGCGCGTTTTCCGGCCTTTTCTCAGGCCACTTTCAGGTCCATTCGAAGCGCCAAACGCTGGTCCAGCCAACCGGGATCAAGCGTCGGCACCGAGGCGATCAGCTTGCGGGTGTAATCCTCTTTCGGCGCGCCCAAAATCTTGGCGGTGGCGCCGGATTCCACGATTCGGCCGTGGCGCATCACCACCACCTCGTCGGCAATCGCCCGCACCGTCGCGAGGTCATGGGTGATGAAAAGGATCGAGAGATCGCGCTCGGCCTGCACCCGGGCAAGCAGGCGCAGGATATCGCCCTGCACGACCTGATCGAGCGCCGAAGTCACCTCGTCGCAGATGAGCAATTTCGGATCGGCCAGCAAGGCGCGCGCCAACGCGACGCGCTGCTTTTGCCCGCCGGACAGCTCTCCGGGGAAGCGGTCGGCCAAGGCGGGGTCGAGTTCCATCGAGCGCAGGATCTCGTCGATCCGCGCCTTCAGGGCGGCCCCCTTCAAGCCAAGGAAATGCCGCGCCGGATGGCCCAGCAATTCGCTGACCCTTTGGCGCGGGTTCAGCGAGGTATCGGGCGATTGATGGACCAGTTGCACATCGCGCAACTGCGCCAGACTGCGGCGGTCGAGCTTGGGCGGCAGCGCCGCATCGTCGAGCGTGATCTGGCCCTGTCGCGCGGGCAAAAGCCCCGCGATCACCCGCGCCAAGGTCGATTTCCCCGAGCCGCTTTCGCCGACAATCGCCACCGTCCGCCCTTGCCCCAGCGAGAGCGCGACATCGGAAATCACGTCACCGCCACCGGGATAGCCCGCCGTGACGCGCTCGATATTCAGCCGCGCCGGGGTCGCGGGACGAACCGGCGCATCCATCTCGCGGATGGTCCAAAGCGTGCGGGTATAGGGGTCTTTCGGCGCGTCGAGGATCTGGCGCACCGTGCCTTCCTCAAGGATCCGCCCCTGCCGCATGATCGCCAGCCGATCCGAGACCTGCGCGACCACCGCCAGATCATGGCTGATGAACAAGGCCGCCGTGCCGCGCTCGCGCACCACACGGCGCAAAGCGGCCAGAACCTCGACCTGCGTCGTGACATCCAGCGCGGTCGTCGGCTCGTCAAAGACGATCAGATCAGGCTCGCAGATCATCGCCATCGCGGTCATCACACGCTGCAACTGCCCGCCCGAAACCTCATGCGGATAAGAGCCCGCGATGCGCGCCGGATCGGGCAGGCCGAGCTCGGCAAAAAGCGCGAGCGCGCGGGCTTGCGCCGCCTCGCGCGACAGATGGCCATGACGCAGCGCGGTCTCGACGGTCTGGTCGATCAGGCGGAACCCGGGGTTGAAAGCAGCGGCGGCGCTTTGCGCGACATAGGCGATGCGGTCGCCCTGCAAGGCGCGCAGCCGGGCGGGCGGCAGCGCGCGCAGGTCGTGACCTGCAAAGCCGATCTCGCCGCTCGCGATCCGGCAGCCCGGTCGCGCGTGGCCCATCGCCGCGAGCCCCAAGGTCGATTTGCCAGAGCCGCTTTCGCCGACCAGCCCCAGCACCTCGCCCTTGGCAAGCGCCAGCGAGACGCCGTCGAGAATGGCGGTCTCTTGCCCGCGCGCGCCAGCCGTCACGCGCAGATCGCGCAGATGAAGCAGCGTCATCGCGAGCCTCCGGCGCGGTTTTCCAGCCAGCCGTCGGCGACGTAATTCACCGCCAGCGTCAGCACGGCGATGCAGATCGCGGGCAGGATCGGGGTGATCTGGCCGCGGCTGATGAGCGAGGCGTTTTCGCGCACCATCGAGCCCCAGTCAGCGGTCGGCGGTTGCAGACCGACGCCCAAAAACGAGAGCCCCGAGATCGCCAGAAAGACGAAGCAAAAGCGCAGCCCGAATTCCGCGACCACCGTCGGCAGGATATTCGGCAGGATCTCGCGCGTCATGATCCGCAAGCCGCTGTCACCGCGCAGGCGTGCGACCTCGATGAAGTCCATCACCGCGACATCGCGGGCCGAGGCGCGCGCGACGCGAAAGACCTTGGCGCTGTCGAGAAGCGCAAGGATCAGCACCAGATTGACCGCCGAAGCGCCAAAGACGGTGAGCAGGAGCAGCGAGAAAATCAGGCTCGGCATCGACAAAAGGATGTCGGCCAGCCGCGAGATCAGCTGATCGCGCCAACCGCTGCGCAGGGCGCTGTAGATCCCCGCCGCCATGCCGACCGCAAAGGCCAGAGCGGTTGTCGCCAGCGCGATCCCGATCGTATTGCGTGCGCCATAGATCAGCCGTGACAGAAGGTCTCGGCCCAGTTGATCGGTGCCAAGATAGGTCGGCGCGGCCCAAGCCTGATAGGGCCGCCCAACGATCTGCGCCTCGCCAAAGGGCGCGATCAGCGGCGCGAAAATCGCGACCAGCGCATAAAGCGCGATGATGGCCAGCCCGATCTGGGCGCTGAGGCCAAGTCCGGCAATCGCTTGAAGAGCGGCCGAACGGCGGCGCGGCAGCGCCTTGGCGGGATGGAGTTCAGCGGGCATGGAGTTGACGCGGATTGGCAAGGATCGCGATCACATCGGCGATCAGATTGAAGAGGATATAGGTCGCGGCAAAGATCAAAGCGCAGGCCTGCACCACCGGAATATCGCGCTGCTTGACCGCATCGACCATCAGCTGGCCAATGCCGGGATAGACGAAAACCACCTCGACCATGACGACGCCCGCGATCAGATAGGCCAAGTTCAGCGCAACCACGGTCGCGACCGGCCCCCAAGCGTTGCGAAGCGCGTGCCGCCCGACGATGCGGGTCGGCGCAAGGCCCTTCAACCGCGCCATCTCGACCCATTGCGACGACAAAAGCGAGATCAGAACCGCCCGCGTCATCCGCATCATATGAGCGATAATCACCAGCCCCAGCACGGTCGCCGGCAGCGAGATCTTCCACATATGCTCCCAAAATCCGGTGCGCTCATTGACCGAGGCGAGGATGGGGAAACGCGGGATCGCTTCCAGCCCGGTTTGCGTCGCCTGACTGAGCCAGCCGGGCAAAAGCTGGGCGAGCTCCGAATGCAGGAAAATATCCTTCGAAATGACCAGATAGGTCAGCAGATAGGCCAGGAAGAACTCGGGGAAAGAGATGGTGATCAGCGTGAGCGCGCTGATGGTGCGGTCAAACAGGCTGCCCCGCCACAAGGCGCAAAGGACGCCCAGCCCAATCGCCAAAGGCACCGCGATGCTGGCCGCGACGGTCGCAAGGATCAGCGTATTCTTCAGGCGTGGCGCGATCATCGCCGTCACCGGGCGCGGCCGGTTCGGTTTTGACGACAACGACAGGCCGAAATCGCCTTGGACCACGCCGCCGATCCACGCCCCGTAGCGCGTCGCCAGCGGCTGATCGAGGCCCAACTGATGTTCAAGGATCGCGACCTGCTCGGGCGTTGCGGAACGGCCAAGCGAGCTGCGCGCGAAATCGCCTGGCAAAGCCTCGATGGCGGCAAAGATCACGATGGAAATGATCCAGAGCGTGAACAGCCCCAGTGCCAGCCGGAATCCGATAATGCGCGCCAGCCGCGCCAGGATCGGACGCCGCGTGACAATTGGGCTCGGGCCGGAAAGGTGGGTTTCGCTATGTGACATCGACCGGGTTTGGACCAAAGGCAAAGGCCGGGGCAGTCTGGCCGCCCCGGCGAGGATTTCAGCGGATCAGGCCTCTTCGACCCACCAGCGCGAGATGAAGTGCCAGCCGTCGAGCTCATAGGCGGTCGAAAGCGCCTCGCCGTGCTTGATGCGGGTGCTGCGCGCCCAGACGTTGTTCGGGATCAGCGGCGTGATCGAGCCGCCCTCGTCATGGACGATCTGCTGCATCTCGCCATACATCTCGGCGCGCTTGGCCTCGTCGAGCTCGGCGCGGGCCTCGACCAGCAGCTTTTCAAAGCGCTCGTTGTTGAAATGGCTGTCGTTCCACGGCGCGTCCTTCTGGAAGGCGACCGAGAAGAACATGTCTTCGGTCGGGCGTCCGCCCCAGTCGGTGGTGATGAAGGGCTTTTTCAGCCAGACATCGGACCAATAGCTGTCAGCGGGCTCGTTGACGACATTCACATTGATGCCGACCTGGGCGAGATTGGCCTGATAAAGCGCCGCCGCATCGACCGCGGTCGAGAAGGTCGCGACCGAGGTCGAGAGATCCAGCGCCGCGCCGTCATAGCCCGATTTCTTCAGGTGGAACTTCGCCTTGTCGGGGTCGTGCTGGCGCTGCGGGATATTGGGGTTGTAATAGCGGTAAGCCGGGGTAATCGGCTGGTCATTGCCAACGATGCCATGGCCGTTCAGCGCGACATCGAGCAGCGCCTCGCGATCGACCGCATATTTCAGCGCCAGCCGGAAATCCTGATCCGAATAGGGCGCAACATCGGTGAAGACGGTGAAGCCGTAGAAGCGGAAGCCCGGAGCCTCCTCAACCTTCAGCTCGGGATTGGCGGTGATGATGTCGAGCGCGCGGGTGTCGGGGCGGTCGATCACATCGACTTCGCCCGCGAGCAGCGCATTCTGGCGCGCGGTCGGATCGGCGATGGTCAGGATCTCGGCGCGGTCAAGGAAGCCGACATTGCTGTTCCAGTAATTGTCGGCACGCTCGACCACAGCGCGGATGCCCGGATCATATTCGGTCAGGCGGTAAGGCCCGGCGCGGCGGCCGTCATCTTCCCAATCAATCGCGCCATCGGCATCGGCCTGACCGATGCAAAGCTGGTAATCATTGAGCAGGAAGGGGAAATCGGCATCGCCCGAATTCAGCGTAAAGACCACGACCTTGTCGCCATCCGCAGCAATATCCTTGATATTGCTGACGGTTTCCTTCGCGACCGAAGTCGTGTCCGGCGTGCGGTGGAAGTTGATCGAGGCGATGACGTCAGCGGGCGTCACCTTCTTGCCGTTGTGGAACTCGGCGTCGCGCAGGGTGATCTTCCACTTGGTCGCGCCTTCCGAGCCTTCCCAGCTTTCGGCGAGATTGCCTTCCAGCTTGTTGTCCGGCACGACCGTCGTCAGGCGGGCATGGATCGTATAGGACAGGAGGATCCCCAGACCATGCGAATAGGTGCCCGGCACGGTCGAATCCGAGGTCGAGCCATGCGAGATCCCCGCGACGATCGAGCCCCCGCGTTTCGGACCAGCCGCCAAAGCCCCTTTGGGCAGCCAGAGCCCGCCCGCCGTCAGCCCAAGCCCCAGCGCCGCCGCGCCTTGCATCAGACCGCGCCGGGACAGGGTCAGGTCCGTCTTTCTCTCAGTCGTCATGAAAGTCTCCGCTGATCGCGAAGGCGGTTCCGATAACCGCCGTGTTGTTGCGTTAATTGGAACTATATTCCAAAAAACGGCACAAAATGAAGCAAAAACGGGAGAAAGACATCCCAAATATCACGACCAAAGCAGTCGTTTTATTCTGCCAAAAGCTCTGCCGCCTTCATTCCGATCAACATCACGGTTGCGGCGATGTTCACGCTGACCATCGTCGGCATGACCGAGGCATCCGCGACGCGCAGATTCGCGCAGCCCCGAACGCGCAGCTTGGAATCGACCACCGCAAGCGGATCGGAGCCCGCGCCCATCTTGGCCGTGCCCGCCGGGTGATAGCCGGTCAACGCGGTCTCGCGCGCGAAGGCGCCAAGGGTCGCGTCGTCGGTCGCATCTGCTCCCGGCGCCAGTTCCTCGGCGCGCCAGCCGTCAAAGGCGGGCGCTGCAAAGACGCGGCGGACCAGACGCAGCCCCTCGGTCATCACGCGCAGGTCATAGCCGTCGGGGTCCGAGAAGAAATCGGTCTCGATCCGCAAAGGTGCCGCCACATCCGCCGCCGTCAGCCGCACGCTGCCCTCGGATCGGGCGCGGTTCACGCTGAGATAGGCGGTGAAGCCGTCCTCGGCGGTCGGATAGCCCGCTTGCAGGGTCTGGCGGTCGTAAAGCTCGGGGCCGAATTGGATCTCGATATCGGGCCAATCGCCGGGATCGGCGACATTGGCGAAAAGGACGCCGATGTAATTCCAGAAGGCATCGCGGCCGGTCGGACGCGTGGCGCGCAGGTTCAAGGCCGCCGCCGGATGGTCGAGCAAATGCCGCCCGACGCCCGGCAGATCGACGCGGGGGGCGATGCCCAAAGCGGCGAGCTCCTCCGCCGGGCCAATGCCGGACAGAAGCAGCAGCCGCGCGGTGTCGATGGCGCCCGCCGACAGGATCACCTCGGCGCGGGCGGTGAACGCGCCGCGATTGGTCTCGACCGCTTCGATGCGGTGATCGGCATCAAGGCGCAGGCGCGAGACCTCGGTTTCGGTCAGGACATGCAGGTTCGCGGGCAAGGGGCCGCGCAGGAAGGCCGCCGCCGAGGATTGCCGCGCCGCACCGGTCTTGGAGAAACGATAGCGCCCGATGCCCTCGCGCATCTCGGTGGCGAAGTCGATCTCGTCAAAGCCGCTTTCGCGCACCGCCTCCCACATCACGCGATGGCCGGGCGCGTCGGGCGCCTCGCTTTCAATGGCAATGCGCGCTTCGAGCGCCTCGAACAGCCGCGTGGCCTCCTCCGGGCCCCAGCCCTCCGCGCCCTTGGCCTCCCATTCGGCGAAGTCGCGGGCGGGCGGGCGGAACCAGATGCAGGTGTTGCGCGAGGTCGAGCCGCCAAGGACGCGGCTCGTCGGCATCAGAAAGCGCGCGCGCTGGCCTTCGGGCAGCACCACCGGCAGGTTGCGGGCAATCGCGGTCTCACCAAGCTCGGAAAACCGCGCGAGGTCATGGATCGCGGGCAGATCATCGACCGGCCCGGCCTCCAGCAGCGCGACCGTGCCGCTGATCTTTTCGGCGAGAACGCGGGCAAGCACCGCGCCCGCACCGCCGCCGCCAATGACGATATAGTCGTAGCTTTGCATGTTCGGCCCCCGTTACGCGGTCGCGCCGGGGATCAGCCCGGCTTTCAGCTTGCGGCCAAAGCCGGTCGGCTGGGCGGTCGAGGCCGTCAGCCCGCCATCCGCCACGAGCTGCGCGCCGGTGATGAACGAGGACTGATCCGAGGCGAGAAACAGGATCGCATCGGCCAATTCCTCCGCCGTGCCGATGCGGCCAAGGGCGGTGGCATTGTTGTATTCGGCAAGCTCCTCGGCGCTGATCGTGGCCAGCATCCGCTCGGATGCGACCGGGCCGGGGCAAATTGCATTGACGCGGATGCCGTAGCGGCCTTCCTCCCAAGCCAGCGATTGCGTC
This sequence comes from Paracoccus aminophilus JCM 7686, assembly GCF_000444995.1. Classification (NCBI taxonomy): domain Bacteria; kingdom Pseudomonadati; phylum Pseudomonadota; class Alphaproteobacteria; order Rhodobacterales; family Paracoccaceae; genus Paracoccus; species Paracoccus aminophilus. The sequence continues at coordinate 100,587 of NC_022042.1, forward strand.
AGCGAGATGATCGCGGCCTTCGACGCATTATAGGCCGCCCATTCGGGATCGCCGCGCAGCCCCGAGATCGAGGACATCGTCACGATCGAGCCCTTGCCCGCCGCGCGCATCGCCGGAATGACCGCCCGCGCCGCGACCAGCGTCGAGCGCACATTGAGCCGGTAAAGCCGGTCCCAGGTCGCGAGATCGATCTCGGAGATCAGCCCGGCGGCCGAACCGCCCGCGATATTGACCAGAGCATCGACCCGGCCCCCGGCGAGGATGATCGCATGGGTGATCGCCGCGGTCAGCTCGTCCTCGTCCATGACATCGGCGCGCAGCGCGGTCACGTCATGGCCCTCGGCGCGCAGGCTTTCGGCCAAAGCCTCAGCCTCGGCGAGCTTCACATCCAGCGCGAAAACCTTGGCGCCTTCGCGGGCGAGCTGGCGGGTCGCGGCCGCGCCCATGCCATCCGCGCCACCAGAGACGATGACGCTTTGGCCTTCAAAGCGGCGGCCTTCAAAGCGGGTCTGTGTCATGCGCTGTCCTTTCAGGATCGGCTTGGGCGCGCGGCTGCGCGCGCCCCGTGGGAAAGAGGCGCGCAGCTCTCACAACTGCGCGATCATGGGCGATTCCCCTGCGTCCGGGCGCGGTCGAGGCGCTGAAATCCGGGGCGGGAACTGGCATGGTGAGCCTCTTCGAAATAACATTCTCTCGCGCTTGCTGGAAAGAGAATGTTCTGCTATATGGAACTATATTTCATTAATTGACATGAAAGCGGCTCTCCAGCAAGGTCCGCCGTCGAACGGATCGCGATTTTTCCGCAGCCCTTTGCCCGTGATGGCCGGGCGGCACGCGATCCTTGGCGATACGAAAACTGGACCCCTGCCATGCATCAGCGACCCGATCCGCGTCATGTGACCGTCAATTTCAACTCGGTGGTCGGCACGCCGCCCTTCAGCGCCAGCCCGATCCGCGCCCGCAAGGGTCTCAAGCGCACCGCCTTCTTCGATCTGGTCTGGGCGCGGGCTGAGAACTTCAAGCTGCACAACACCTATCTCAAGCCCGATTTCTTCACCGATCCGCTCGAGGAATATCACGCGATCCGCGAAACGGCGGGCCTCCTGGACGTGACCGGCGAAGAGATCATCGAGATCACCGGCCCCGATGCGATCGCGCTTCTGGACGCGATCATGCCGCGCGATGTGCGCAAGATGAAGGACGGGATGTGCTATTATTCGGTGCTCTGCCACGATCATGGCGGCATCGTCGAGGATGGCATTGTCGCGAAATTCTCGGATGAGCGGCTGTGGTGGATCGGCGGTCCGGGCAGCGCCGAGGAATGGATCTGGGCCAATGCACAGGGCCGCGACGTGAAGGTGGAAAGCTTCAACGACCGCATCCATGTCGCCTCGATCCAGGGCCCGAAATCGCGCGAGATCCTGCAAAGCGTGACCGAGGGCGATCTGGCCGCCGTCCCCTTCTACGGGCTTCTGAGCGCCAAGGTCTGCGGCGTCGATGTCGTGATCTCCCGCACCGGCTACACGGCCGAGCTGGGCTATGACATCTATGTCCCGGTGGCGCCCGCGGCGCAGTTCTTTGCCGATCTCTGGGCAGTGACCGAGGCTGCGGGCGGCAAGCTTGCGGGCTCGCGGTCCTTGGGGATCCGCCGCATCGAGGCCTCGATCCTCAATTTCGGGCAGGATTTCGACTGGCAGCACAACCCGGTCGAGGTCGGTCTGGGCTGGATGATCTCGGAAAGCAAAGCGCCCTGGCGCGCCGGCGAGGTGCTGCTTGCGGCCAAGCATCAGACGCCCAAGCGCAGCATCATCGGCCTGCGTTTCAAGGGCGAGGAAGTTCCGCTGACCGAGGATGCCGTGCTGGTTGACGGTGCGCAGATCGGCATCGTGACCTCGGCGCTCGGCTCGCCCACGCTTGGCTATCCGATCGCGATTGCGCTGATCGAGGGCACGCTCTCCTTCGGCACCGAGGTCACGGTTCAGGCGGGCGAGAATGCGCTTCTGGCCGAGGTCGTGCCGATGCCCTTCTTCGACCCCGAGCGGAAACTCTCGAAAGGCTGAGGCGACACGATGCGCAGCCTGATTGCGCGCTATCTGCCCGGCGCGGCGCTGATCCTTGCCGCCTGGGCCTTGGGCAATTGGCTGACCGCGTTCGCCGGTCTGCCGATCCCGCCTGCGGTGACGGGGATGGCGCTTCTGTTTCTCGCCTTCCTCGCGCGGCCAGCCTTGGCCGAGCACGCCCGCGCGCCGGGCGATCTCTTGCTGCGCAATCTGCCGCTCTTTCTTTATCCGGCGGCGGTGGGCTTTCTCAGCCTGCCGCATTTCGCCGCGCTCGATCTCGTCAAGCTCGGCCTTGCGATCTTCGGCTCGCTGGCGTTTGCCATGATCATCTGCGCGCGGGTCTTTCGCGGGATACGGCTGAAATGAGCGGGCCCGCGCTGTTCTGGCTGGGCCTGACCTTGGCGATCTGGCCGCCCTGCCTGTGGCTGGCGCGTCGCTTGAAGCCCGCGCCGCTCGACAATCCGCTGGTGCTCGCGGCGGTCGCGATCTGCCTTGCCTTGGGGTTCAGCGGCACCGCCCCCGGCGACTATCTGGCGGCGGTTCAGCCGGTCACGCTGTTCATCTCGATAGCCACCGTCGCGCTCGCCTTGCCGCTGTGGCATCAGCGCCGCCTGATTGCCCGCAATGGTCGGGCGATGTTCGTGGCCTCTCTGATCGCGAGCCTCACCGGTATTCTCGGCGCGATCGGCGCAGGCTGGGCCTTGGGCCTATCGCCCGAAGTGCTCGCCAGCATCGGCCCCAAAGCGACGACGCTGGCCGTGGCCCTGCCGCTCTCGCAGATGACCGGAGGCTGGGACAGTCTGGCGATGGCGGCGGTCATGTGCAACGGCGTCGGCGGCATCCTGATCTCGGACGGGATCTGGCGGCTCTTCGGGCGTGGACTTGGCCCCGAGGATCGCGGTTTCGCGCTTGGCACGACCTCCCATGCCATGGGGATTGCACGCACGCTGGCGGTCTCACCCGAGATCGTCTCGCTCGCGAGCTGCGGGATGCTGCTCTCGGCGCTGATGACCGTGCTGATCTATGGCGCTGCGCTGAGCCTATTCGGTTGATCGCAAAGCATCCCGGCCAAAGCGAAAGGCCTCAATCGGCTGGGCGGTCTCGCCGGTGCAGGCCAGATCAGCGAGCGTGCGGCCAATGACGCTCGCGAATTTCATCGCGTGATTGGCGCCGACCACGCAGAAGACCCCGGGATGACCGGGCAGGCTGTCCAGCACGAAATCGGTATCGGGCGTATGGGTCAGGATGCAGGTCTTGGAGTAAAGCAGAGGCCCGGCGGCCTGTGGGATATGACGCTCGAGAAAGCCGCGCAACTGCGCCTCATTCTCGGGATCAGGCGTGAAGCTGCGCGTCTCGGCGGTGGTCGGCACAAAGCGGTCGCGGGCGATTTTCACGCCATTGGCGCCATAAATCGGGAAGCCGTAATAATTGTCGTGGATCATCCAGATCCAGACCGGGAAGCGCTCCGGCGTGAAGGGCGCGGCGTCGAGCGGCGTGACGTAGCTGACCTGTTCCTGCGTCACGACCAAGGGCAGGCTGAGGCCGAAATGCGCAAGCAGCCGGTTCGTCCACGGCCCCGCCGCGAGGATGAGCTTTTCGCCCTCATAGATCTGACCGCCCGCGCGGACCTCATAGCCGCCATTGATCTGGCGGATCGCCTCGACCGGGGCGTTGTCGCGCAGAACCGCGCCTTGCCGCGCGGCGAGACGGCGATGGGCGGCATTGGCTTTCGAGGCGGCAAGCAGACCGCCATCGGGCTGCCAGACCGCATGGATGCTGTCGTCAAAGCGGAATTGCGGAAAGCGACGCGAGACCTCGGCGGCGCTCAGCCGCTCGAACGGGACATCGCAGGCCGCCATCGCCGAATTGAAGGCGGTCTCGTCGAGCGTGGTGACTTCTGGCCAGAAGTTCAGCTCGCCGGTCTTCACGACCAGCTCTTCGCCCGCATGGGCCTCGACCTCGGCCCATGTGTCATAGGCGGCCTGCGCATAGCGGACATAATCGACCGTGTGATAGGTCTTGCGGATGATGCGTGAGTGATCCTCGGATTCGCCGCGCGCATGGCCCAGCTCGAACTGTTCAAGCGCCAGCACATCGCCGCCATCGCGCTGTGAAAGCCAGTAGGCTGCGGCGCTGCCGAGGCCTCCGAGGCCGATGACGATATGGCGGAAACTGGTCTTGCCCATCTTTGCCCTCTGGGTGAATCACCCCGTAAGTTCTGCAATCAGGAACATGTGTTCGCAATTCGGAATATTTGCGCCCCATGCCCGCGTTCCCGTGCAGAACCGCCTTCGCGAAAGCCCCGTGCTGAAAACCGGGGTAGCCGGAGAAGATTGCCCCCCGGATCGGGCGAAAAAAGCAATGCGGCGGCTCTGCCATCCCGAGTAATTGTATCGTATTATGGGACCAAGTTCCGACATCTGGGACAACGGCGAGAGATCGCCCTGCGATATTCCCGCGCCCCGGCGCGATGACAGGAGGCACGTTCAGCCCATGACAGCACCGCAAGCACGCTACCGGCTTGGCGTGGATATCGGCGGCACATTTACCGATGTGCTGCTGTTTGAGGAAGGGACCGGCGCACTGACCGCGCTCAAAGTCCCGTCAAACCGTCAGGACCCCGAAGAGGCGATCATCTCGGGCCTGACCACCTTGCGCGACCGTCACGGCGTCGCGCCCGAGGCGATCGGCTATTTCTCGCATGGCACCACCCTTGGCGTGAACACGCTGCTGGAGCGCGACGGCGCCGAGGTCGGCCTTCTGGTCACCGAAGGTTTTCGCGACCTGCTGGAATTGCGCCGCCTGCGCCTGCCGCAAGCCAACAACCTCTACGCGCCGCGCCCGCAGGCTTTGGTTCCGCGCCGTCGCGTCGCCGAGATCCGCGAGCGCATCGGCCATGACGGCGTCATCATCCGCGAGATCGAGCGGGCCGATGTCGTCGAAAAGGCACGCGGCCTGATCGAACAGGGCGCCGACAATATCGCGATCTGCTTCCTGCATGCCTATCGCCACGAGGACCACGAGCGTAAGGCCAAGGCCTGGATCCTCGAAGAATTCCCCGACGCCTATGTCATCACCTCGGCCGAGCTTTGGCCGCAGCAGCGCGAATATGAGCGCGGGCTGATCAGCGTTATCAACGGCTATATCGGCGCGCGGATGCGGCGCTATTTCGCGACGCTCCAGTCGAAAACCGCCCAGCTTGGCCTGACCACGCGGATCTTCTCGACCAAGTCGAATGGCGGGGTCATGGGTCTGGATGCGGCGGGTGATCGTCCGGTCGAGACGCTGCTGTCGGGTCCGGCCTCGGGCGTGATCGGCGCGGGCTTTGTCGGTCGGCTGATCGGCGACGACAAGATCCTGACACTCGATATGGGGGGAACCTCGGTCGATATGGCGGTGATCGACGGCGAAGTGCCCTATTCGAACGAAAACACCGTGGGCGATTTCCCGGTGCTGCTGCCCGCGGTCGATGTCTCGGCGATTGGCGCTGGCGGCGGCTCGGTCGCCTGGCTTGATGCCGAGGGCGTGTTGAAGGTCGGGCCGCGCTCGGCGGGCGCGCGTCCGGGTCCGGCCTGCTATGGGCGCGGCGGCGTCGAGCCGACGGTCACGGATGCCTATGCCGCGCTTGGCATTATGACCTCGATCCTTGGCGGCGAGATGGAGCTGCACATCGACAAGGCCCGCGTTGCTTTGGCGACGCTTGGCGACCGTCTTGGTCTGAGCGTCGAGGAAACCGCCGATGCGATCTTGCAGGTCGCGACCGCGAATATCTATGCCGAAACCGTGCCGCAATTGGCCCGTCGCGGCGTCGATGCGCATGATTTCTCGCTGCTCTCTTATGGCGCGGCGGGGCCGACCCATTCCTTCCTGCTCGCGCGCGAATTGAACCTGCGCCGCGTGATCGTGCCGCCGATGCCAGGGCTTTTGTGCGCGCTTGGCTGCCTTGTCGCCGATCTGCGCGCCGATTTCGTGCGCAGTCTTTGGCATGACAGCCGCGATCTGACGGATGCGCAGCTCAATGCGACCTATGACCAGCTGCAGCAAGATGCGACGGCTTGGCTCGATGCCCAGCAGGTCGAGGTCGCCGAGACCCGCATCATCCGCTCGGCCGATATCTGCTATCACGGCCAGTCCTTCGAGCTGAATGTGATCTTCCCCGATGGCCCGATCAGCCGCGAGCAGATCGAGACGCTGTTCCATGACCGCTATGCGCAGGTCTATGGCTATGCCGATCGCTCGAGCCCGATCCGCGTGCTCGAAGCGCGGCTTCAGATCATCGGCCAGACGCCGAAGCCCGATTTCACCGACATCCGCCCCTTCTCGCCGACCGCGCGCAAGGATGTGACCGAGCGGCGGCTTTACGAAAACGGCCAGGACGGCGTGGCGAAGGTCTATCAGCGCGCCGCGCTCGAGCCCGGCTTCACCTTCGAAGGCCCCGCCGTCATCGAGCAATACGACACCACGATCTATCTGCCCGCCGGTTTCCGCGCAGAGATCGACCCTTGGTTCAACCTGATCGGAGAACGCCTGTCATGATCGCGGACAAGATCGGCCTTGAAATCATGTCCAATCGCTTTCAGGCGATTGTCGATGAAATGGCGCAAGCCCTGTTTCGCACCGCTCATACGGTCTTCATCAAGGAGACGCAGGATTACGGCGCGGCTTTGGTCTCGACCTCGGGCGAGGTCTTTGCCGCCTCGCGCCGCTATGGCGTCTTGATGATGATCGGCAAGCCCATGGATGACGCGATCCGCGCCATGGGCGAGGATGTGCGCGAAGGTGATATCTTCATCACCAACGATCCCGAAGCGACGCGCGGCATGGCCACGCATCTGTCGGATGTCTATCTCTGGGCGCCGATTTTCCATGCGGGCAAGGTCGTGTGCTACGTCTGGAGCTTCGTGCATATGACCGATGTTGGCGGCCGGGTCTCTGGCTCGATCGCGCCGTCGAGCTATGAGCTGGTGCAAGAAGGCATTCGGGTTCCGCCGCAAAAGCTCTTCCGCGAGGGGGTTCTGGACGAGACCTTCCTGAAAATGTTCCTCGCCAATACCCGCACCGGCGAGCAGAACTGGGGCGATATGAAGGCCTGTATCGCCGCGCTGACCACCGGCCAGCGCCGTCTGGCCGAGCTGATCTCGCGCTTTGATGCGTCAACGGTCTCGCGCTCGATCGACGATGTGCTGAGCTATGCCGAGGCGCAGGCGCGCCGCATTATCTCGACCGTGCCGGAAGGCGTCTACCGCTTCGAGGATTTCATCGAGGGCGATATGGCGGGCCTTGGTCTTTTGCGCGTGGCGCTGAAGCTGACGGTCACGAATGGCGAATTCCACATGGATTTCACCGGCACCGCCCCCGAGGTCCGCGCGGCGCTGAACCTGCCGAGCTTTTCCAAAGACGGCCATTGGATGCTGGTCACCGGCGTCGTCAACTGGCTTTGCACCCGCGATCCGAACATTGCCTATAACGCCGGTCTGGTGCGCCCGCTGAAGATCTCGATCCCCAAGGGCACGATCATCAACCCGGAATCGGGCGCGGCTTACGGCGCGCGCTATTCAACCTCGCATAAGGTCTGTGACGTCATCATCGGCGCTTTGGCGCAGGCGGTGCCGGACCAGTTGCCCGCGACCGATTCCGGTCAGGGCGGCATTCTGATGGTCGCGACCCCCGATCCCAAAACCTCGGAGACGCGGGTTTCGGTCGTGCAGCCGGTCGTCGGCGGCTCGGGCGGGCGGCCGATGGCGGATGGCGTGGACGGGACGATGGTCATCCTGAACTTCCTCAAGAACGTCCCGACCGAGCTTCTGGAACGCGAGATGCCCGATATCCTCATCCGCCGCTATGGGCTGCGCGAGGATTCGGGCGGGGCGGGGAAATATCGAGGCGGCACCGGCTCGGTCATCGAGTTTGAAACCCATGCGCCGTTCTCGACCGTGACCGCGCGCAACCTTGAGCGCTACATCTTCCCGCCAGCCGGTCGGCAAGGCGGCGAGCCGGGAACCACCGGCTATACGCTTTTGAACCCCGGCACCGAGGCGGAACAGGATATCGGCAAGATCGACATTCTTCATGTCGGCATCGGCGATATCATCCGCATGGGCACGCAGGGCGGCGGCGGCTATGGCGACCCGCTTGAGCGGCCGGCCAAGCAGGTTCAGTCCGATGTGCTGGATGGCTATGTCTCGGTCGAGACGGCGGCGCGGTCCTATGGCGTGGTGATCGGCGCGGAGGGCGCGCTCGACGAGGTCGCGACCGAGGCGCGCCGGGCCGAATTGCGCGCGGAGCGGGGCGATGCGCCCCTCAAGCCCATCGACTTCGGCCCGGCGCGGGAGGCCTATAACCAGCTCTGGCCAAGCGCGCTGCATGACGCGATCAGCGAGATCCTTGCGCCTTTGCCGCGCGTCCAGCGCCAGACCGGCCATCAGGCGCTTTACGCCGAAATCGGCCAGCGGCTGGAAGCAGGCACCAAGGTCGCGCCCGAGGATGTGCCCGCAATCTATGCCGAATTGCGCGCGGGCAAGCTCAACGCCCGCCGCATGGCGCGGCCATTGTAAGCGAGGGGCAGATGTCAAACTGGCTGATCGAAACCGAGGAACTCGCCCGCATCTTGGGCGATGGTGCGGACCGGGTGGTGCTCGATTGTTCGTGGTATCTGCCCGAGGCGGACAAGCACGCGCGGGATGATTTCCGCGCGGGCCATATCCCCGGCGCGCGGTTCGTCGATCTGGCCGAGATCTCTGACCCGGCCTCGCCTTACGTTAATATGCTGCCCGATCCCGCGCTCTTTGCCGAGGTGATCGGCGGGCTTGGCATCGGCAATGAGACCGAGGTCGTGATCTATGATGCGGGCTATGTCTCGGCGCGGCTTTGGTGGATGTTCCGCTTTTTCGGCCATGACCGCCTGCGCATCCTGAACGGCGGCTGGCGCAAATGGCGTGCCGAGGGCCGCGCGATTGAAACCGGCGATGCCGCGCCCGCAGACCCGCGCACCTTCCGCGCGACGCCTGCGCCCGAGCGCGTCGCGGCCTTGGCCGATGTGAGCGCGGCGATTGCTTCGGGCAGCGTCACGCTGCTTGATGCGCGCACGGCGGCGCGGTTTGATGGCCATGAGGGCTCGGGCTATCCCGGCGTCGCCTCGGGGCATATGCCGGGGGCGATCAACACGCCGTGGGCGCTCTTTTTCGACGCGGCGCAGGATTACCGCTTCGTCACGCCCGAACGCGCGGCCGAGATTTTCGCCAGCGCCGGGGCTGATCTGGAGCGGCCGATCATCACCACCTGCGGCTCGGGCGTGACCGCCGCGATCCTCGGCTTCATGCTCGACGCGCTCGGCCATTCCGGCTGGCGGCTCTATGACGGCTCGTGGCACGAATGGGGCCAGCAGGCCGACACGCCCAAACTGATCCGCCCCACGACATGAGCGCAGAGCATGGGACGGCGGCGCTTGAGCTTTTGCCGGTCGTCAGCGATAGCCTGCCGGAGCAGGCGGATGTCGTCATCATCGGCGGCGGGCTGATCGGGGTTGCAGCGGCTTGGCATCTGGCGGCGCGCGGCTTGAGCGTGACGCTTTGCGAAAAGGGCGTGATCGGCGGCGAGCAATCGGGCCGCAATTGGGGCTGGTGTCGCAACACTCTGCGCGACCCGGCTGAAATTCCCCTGATGATCAAGGCGATGGAGGATTGGCGCGACCCGGCGGTCTTCGGCGGCCTCGACACCGGCTTTCGCACGACCGGCATCGCCTGGAGCCATGATGCGCGCGGCGGTGCCGCTCAGGCCGCGTGGCTCGGGAAGGTCGCGGGGGCCGGGCTCTCGACCCGGCTGCTGTCACGCCGCGAATTTGCCGCCTTGATCCCCGATGCCGCTCTTGCCGGAGAGGGCGCGCTTTACACCCCCGATGACGGCTGCGCCGAACCCGCGCGCGCCGCCCCCGCGATTGCCCGCGATGCGCAGCGTTTGGGCGCGCGGATCGTCACTCATTGCGCGGTGCGCGGGGTCGAGACTTCGGGCGGGCGGCTCTCGGCCATCGTAACCGAGAAAGGCGTGATCCGCACCACGCAGGCGGTGCTGGCGGGCGGGATCTGGTCGCGGCTTTTCGCGGGCAGTCTGGGCATCCGCTTTCCGCAGCTGAAGGTTCTGGGCTCTGTCTCGATCACCGCGCCGCGTGCGGGCGGGCCCGATCTTTCCGTTTCGGCGCAGGGCTTTGGCTGGCGCAGGCGGGATGACGACAGCTATGTGCTCTCACGCGCCAATGCGACCGTGGCCGATCTTGGCCCCGACCATCTGCGCCTTGCCGCCCCCTTCCTGCCCCTTCTGCGCCAAAGCCTGCGCGAGCTGCGCTTTCGCCTTGGCCGCAGCTTCGTGACCGAGGCAATGATGCCGCGCCGCTGGTCTTTGGACCGCGCAAGTCCGTTTGAGGCGCATCGCATCTCGGATCCCGCCCCGGTCGCGCCGGTGATCGACCGCGCCCGCACCGAGGCCGCCAAACAGATGAGTTTTTTCCGCAACCTTCGGCTGGCAAAAAGCTGGGGCGGCTATATCGACGTGACGCCCGATGCCCTGCCTGCTATCGGCGAGCTTGCGGCGCTGCCGGGACTTGTGCTCGCCTCGGGCTTTTCGGGTCACGGCTTTGGCATCGGACCGGGCGCCGGGCGGCTTGTGGCCGATCTGATCGGCGGCACGGCTCCGGTGGTTGATCCGCGCCCCTTCGCGCCTGCCCGTTTCGGTATCTGAGACCCCATGACCCAAATTCCCGACTTCCGCGCCCGGCCCTATTCGATCGAACTGACCCCGGCGGTTCTGGCGAAAACCCCTGATCTGAGCGCGAGCCTTCCGCCCGGCACGCGGGTCTATCTCGCGCATCTCGGCGGCGGGCCGATTGCCGAGATGGTCGCCGCCGCGCGCCGCATCGCCGAGGCCGGTTTCCCGGTCATGCCGCATTTCCCCGCGCGCGAGATTGCTGATGCCCGCACGCTCGCCGATTGGATCGCGCGCTATCAGGGCGAGGCCGATGTGCGCGAGGCGCTTCTGATCGCGGGCGGGCGGGCGGCACCGGTCGGCGATTACCATTCGAGCCTACAACTGCTCGAAAGCGGCGCCTTCCAGAAAGCGGGGTTTCGCCGGCTCCATATCGCGGGCCATCCCGAGGGGAATACCGACATCGACCCCAAGGGCGGCTTTGCCCAGACCGACGCGGCCCTGCGCCTGAAATCCGCGTTTGCGGGCGGTGGGACCGAGATGGCGATTGTCACGCAATTCGTCTTCGAGGCCGTTCCGGTCATGGATTGGGTGCGTCGCCTGCGCGGACAAGGGATTGATTTGCCGATCCATTTGGGCGTGCCCGGACCCGCGAAGCTGCAAAGCCTGCTGCGCTTCGCGCTCTCTTGCGGGATCGGCCCCTCGGTCCGGGTTCTGCGCCGCCGCGCGCGTGATCTGACCCGGCTTTTGCTGCCCTATGAAGCCAATGAACTGATCGAGGATCTGTCGCAGCTGGATTTGGGTGCCGCGCAAGGCATCGCGCAGCTGCACCTTTTCCCCTTCGGCGGCGTCAAGCCTGCCGCGGATTGGGCGGCGCGGGTTCTGCGCTGACCGGCGCGCGCGCCATGGTCATCCACACCCCGAAGAGCGTGACCGCAAGTCCCACAAACATCAGCGCCGAGAGCGGCTCTCCGAACATCGCCCAAGCCCAGAGCATGGTCACCGGCGGCGAGAGATAGAGCACGCCCGCGACCTGAGCCGCCGGAAAGAGCCGCAGGCAGGTGTAGTAAAGACCGTAAGCCGAGAAGGTCGAAAGCAGCACGAGCCAAAGAATCCCGATCTCGAAATGACCGCCAAGCGGCGGGATCAGGCTGCCCTGCGATGTGGCGACCAGCGCGAAGAGCCCGGCTCCGGTCAGGCATTGGATGCAGAGACTTTGATGGACCGGCATCTCGAAGGCGCCAAGGCGCTTTTGCAGGACGCTCGACAAAGCGAAAATCCCCATGGCGGCAATCGCGAGGCCGTAAGCCCAGATCGGCGCGGCTCCGAAGCTGAGGCTATTCGCGGTCGCGATCAGCACGCCCAGAAGGCCGATGACCGTGCCCTTCCATTGCCGCGCGCTGAGTGACTGGCCAAGGATCGGGGCCGAGAGCGCAGCAATCGCCAGCGGGATCAGATCAGAAAACAGCGCGACCAGCCCGGTCGGCACCCCGAGCTGGATCGCCTGCGCAAAACCGCCGAGGTAGAGAAACATCGTCGCGACGCCAAAAGCCATCTGCCGCAGCAAGGCATGGGCCGTGATCCTGGGCCCGATCAGCAAAGCGAAGGGCAACAGCACCACGCCCGCGACCAGCGTCCGCCAGAACAGCACCAGCATGACATCGGCACTTTCGCTGGCAAAGCGCACACCGATATAGCCCGAGCTCCAGCACAGGATCAGCGCGGTTGCGAGCAGCGGCCACAGAAGGCGCGGCTGGGGCGTTAGGAGTTTCTGGCGGGTCATGGCACGGTTTCCCAGTTGGTAACTGGCTTCGGATTAGCGTGGGACCGGGGAGAAATGCACATGACAAAAATTGATGGTGCAATGATCTTCATGATCTCAATGGCATGATAATTTGATTTCCCGACGCAAATCCGTCACTCTATGACGAAAGGAATAAGCTCAGGAGATCAACCCATGTCCGGAGTCATGCAGCGCCGCCTTGATGTCGACCAGCTTCGCGCTCTCATGGCGATCGAGCAGCACGGCGGCGTCACCCGCGCGGCCGAGGCGCTTGGCCTCTCGCAATCGGCGGTCAGCCACAAGGTCCGGCGGCTGGAAATAGCGCTCGATTGCGAGATCCTGAGCCGGCGGCCGAATGCGCCGATGTTCACCTCGGCCGGGCAGGATCTGCTGGGCTATGCCCGCCGCATTCTTGGGATCCATGACGAGGCGGTGCTGAACCTCACGAAAAGCCCACTGCAGGGCAAGATCGCGCTTGGCATGACCGAGGACACCGCCTGCTCGGATCTCGCGCGTATCCTTGGCCGCTTCCGCCGTCTTTACCCCGAGGTGAGCGTGCGCACGCAGGTCCGCATGAGCCTTGTTCAGCTTGAGATGCTGGCGGCGGGGGCGCTCGATGCGGCGATCGTGCAGGTCTTCGAACATGAACTCCGCCCCGCCGATGTGCTGCTTTACCGCGAGCGTCTGCTCTGGGTGAAATCGCCCGAGCTGGTGCTGACCCCCGGTGCACCGATCCCGTTCCTGTCCTTCGACGACAATTGCTTCTACCGCCGTTGGGCGATGGATCAGGGCCAGGATCAGGGCGCGATTTTCGAGATCGTTCTGGATTGCGCCAGCGCGGCGGGGATCATCTCGGGCGTTCTGGCGGGCATGGGCGTCGCGCTGCTGAACGAACGCCATCTGCGCCCCGGCATGGAGGTGATCGAGCACGGCCTGCCCCAGCCCGGCGGGCTCGCCTATATCGTGCGGCGCGCCCGCAAGAGCCGAAATCCGGCGCTCGAGGCGCTGATTCACGGGATCGAAGAGGAAACCAGCCGGATCGGCGCATTGCACATCGCGGTTTGACCGCATTAATTTCACGCGTGATTTCAAAATTTTGCCGGAAATCTTCGCGGCGCTCCGATAAAATCCCGGCGACGGATCTTGTAAAATTACTTCCATGATGTAAGTAATTCAGCGGAAGGACGACACATGAAGCGCAAGAGCTTTGACGATATGATCTGCCCCATCGCGCTCAGCCTTGAAAAGGTGGGCGAGTGGTGGAGCATCCTGATCCTTCGGGATGCCTGGATGGGCAAGCGCCGGTTTGACGAATTCCAGAAAAGTCTGGGAATCGGCACCAGCACGCTGACCCGCAGGCTCGACTCGCTGGTGGCCAATGGCCTGCTGAAAAAGCAGCCCATCGGCGAAAAGGGGTTGAGACAGGAATATGTCCTGACCGAAGCGGGAGAAGACTTCCGCAAGGTGCTGGAGGCCTTTGTCGATTGGGGCAACCGCTATGCCCTGCCCGATCACCTCAAGGCCGAGGCATCCGACGACAAGGGCGAGGGTCCCGCCAGCTAGGCAGGAGCCAAGCCGCAAGACAGACGACAGACCGATGCCACCCTGCGCACCGCCCTTGGCGCGCAGACGAAGGCGCGCATCCTTATCACAACATCAAGCTGACAGGAGTCCGACGATGACACGTCTGACCAGAGCGGCGAGCGCCGCACTTCTCGGGCTGGCCTTTTTTGCGCCCGCCTATGCCGATACCCGCAATGATCAAAACCTGACCGGCAAGCCCGGCGTGGGCTATTCGCTCGATCTCGGCGAAAATCGCGGGACCGGCTATTATGTCGAAACGCCGCAGGGCTATCACCTTGTCCTGACGCTCGGGGCCGAGGGCGCGAGCCCGCTGCGCTTTGAAACCGATCTCGCCGCCGGGCAATCGGTCGAACTTTCGGCGCCGCGCGGCGTGAACGAGCCCGCGCAATCCATCCGCATCACCCGCGACGGCGATCAGCTGACCATTGCGCCTCCGGTTGCCCCGGCGCGCTTTGCGGCCGAATAACCCTCTAGACCACCTCGCGAGTTTTCTGAGAAAGACCCGATTATGAGCGATCTTTTTGATCCGATCACCCTTGGCGCCCTGCATCTGCGCAACCGCATTGTCATGGCGCCCCTGACCCGGATGCGCGCGGTCGATGGCCGCGCGGTGGGTGCGCTGCAAGCCGAGCATTACCGCGCCCGCGCCGATGCCGGGCTGATCCTGACCGAAGCCACCTCGGTCAGCCCGCAAGGGGTCGGCTATCCCGACACCCCCGGCCTGTGGAGCGACAAACAAGTTGCCGGCTGGCGCGAGGTCACCGCGGCCGTTCATGCCGAAGGCGGGCTGATTGTCTCGCAGCTCTGGCATGTCGGGCGGATCTCGGACCCGAGCCTGCTGGACGGGCAACTGCCGGTTGCTCCAAGCGCGATTGCCGCCGAGGGCCATGTCAGCGTGCTGCGGCCCGAGCGGCCCTATGCCGTGCCGCGCGCACTTGAAACCGCCGAGCTGCCCGGCATTGTCGAGGATTTCCGCAAGGCAGCGGCGAACGCCAAGACCGCGGGCTTTGACGGGGTCGAGGTCCATGCGGCGAATGGCTATCTCTTCGATCAGTTTCTCCATGACGGCTCGAACACCCGCACGGATGCCTATGGCGGCTCGGTCGAGAACCGCGCGCGTCTGCTGATCGAGGTCGTCGATGCGATCCTGACGGTTTGGCCCGCCGATCGCGTTGGCGTCCACCTGAACCTGATGTCGAGCGATTACTCGATGTCGGACAGTGACCCGGTCGCGCTGTTCACCTATGTCGCGCAAGCGCTTCAGACGCGCGGCATCGCCTTCATCTTCGCGCGCGAGGCCTATGCCACGGATGCCCCCCGCATCGCCCCGGAACTGCGCAAGTATTTCACCGGCCCGGTCATTCTCAATCAGGGGCTGACCCGCGAGAGCGCGCGCGAGGTTCTGGCGAAAGGCGAGGCCGAGGCGGTGTCCTTCGGGCGCGCCTATATGGCCAACCCCGATCTGGTCGAGCGTCTGCGTCAGAACGCGCCCCTGAACCCGCTGCACGCCGATCCGCGCGATCTGGCCGATCTGGTCAAGGGATATAACGACTATCCGGTCCTGGCCTTGGCCTGACCTCCTCTGTCCTGATCCAAGGGGCCGAAGCCGTTCTTGCGGCCTCGGCTTCTTTGCAGGCTGGCAGGCCTTAAGCGGCCTGCCCGTCTTGCCCGACACCACGCCGCCCCGAGGCCATCCAGCGGCGATAGCGCCGCGCGCGCGCCTTGTTTTTCAGCTGCGCCACGATCAGCGCCCAGAGGGGAAACACCCCGGGCGCGCTTTTGCGTCCGCGCGCCAGACGGTCGAGCTGATATTTCACCGCCGCCATCAGCGCGAGCCCCGCCAGCGGCTTGTTCTTCCAGCGGACCGTTCGCAGCACGGGCGCCCTGCCCTGCCCCGCTTTCCAGCGGTTTGGCAGCTCTGGATCAATCGCCAACGCCGTCGCAAGCCCGACCATGGCCATGCCGCTGGCGAGCGCTTCCTCGGCAATCTCGCGCCGCCGGATGCCGCCGGTGACCATCAGCGGCACGGTCGCGGTCTTGGCGATCTCTTCGGCGAATTCCAGAAAATACGCCTCGCGCGCCAGACTGCGCGCATCCCGCGCCATGCCCGCCATCGCCGGAGACTCGTAGCTGCCGCCGGAAAGCTCGACCAGATCGACACCCAGCCCCGCCAGAAGATCGACCACCCGCCTCGCGTCATCGGGCGAAAAGCCACCGCGCTGGAAATCGGCCGAGTTCAGCTTGACCGACAGGGCAAAACCCTTCGGCAGTTCGGCGCGCAGACGTCGGATCACGTCGAGCAAAAGCCGCGCGCGATTTTCGAGCGACCCGCCCCAGCGATCCTTGCGATGGTTGGAGAGCGGCGAGAGAAACTGGCTGAGCAGATAACCGTGGGCTGCATGGATCTGGACGCCGTGAAATCCGGCGCGCGCGGCAAGCAGCGCGGTCGCGACGAAGCGGCTCTCAACCTCGGCGATCTCGTCGGACGTCATCTCGCGCGGGAGCGCAAAATGCTTGGACTGCGGGCCAAGATCGACCGGGATCGCCGAGGGCGCCAGCGCCTCTTGCCCGAGCGCGACCTGCATCTGCCGCCCGGGATGATTGAGCTGCATCCAGACCAGAGCACCCCCCTGCCCCGCCGCCTCGGCCCAATGCGCGAAACGGTCAAGATGGCGGTCGTCCTCCAGCACGACGCCGCCGGGGCCGGTCATGGCACGCGCGTCAATCATCACATTGCCGGTGATGATCAGCCCGGTGCCACCTTCGGCCCAGGCGCGATAGAGCTTGAGCAGCTCGGCCGAGGGCGCGTGATCGCCGTCCGCCATATTCTCTTCCATCGCCGCCTTGGCAATCCGGTTGGGCAAGACGCCCCCCGAGGCCAGCGTCAGTTCGGAAAACAACGTCATGATTCGCCTCTTGTCAGAAGATTTGGACAATCCTTAACCTTTGAGTTAACTTTAAGGTCAATCGTCAAAATCGCAGGGCACATATGCGGATCGGAGAGCTTGCAGCACGCAGTGGACTGGCCACGTCCCGGATCCGCTTTTACGAGAGCATCGGTCTTTTGCAGGCTGATCGCCGCCCGAACGGCTACCGCAGCTATTCCCGCGACGTTTTGACCATGCTCAATCTGATCGCCTCTGCGCAGAAAGCAGGCTTCAGTCTGGACGAGATCCGCGCGCTTTTGCCGGGGGATCTGAGCAACTGGCAGCATGAGACGCTGATCGTCGCGCTGCGTGCCAAGGTCGATGAAATCGCAGCGATGGAGGCCCGCCTTGCGCAAAGCAAAGCCCATCTGCTCGCGATCATCCGCGAAATCGAGGAGAGCCCCGAAGGGGTGGATTGCGCGGAGAATACGCAGCGCCTGCTCTCGCAGATCGCGAAAGGCGAGATGGGAACGCCTTCGCTTGGGCGCGATGATCTGAAGGATCGGGGCGCTCGCCGCGCCGCGTCATAG